>JAIRYN010000001.1 GCA_031267575.1 Synergistaceae bacterium
TCGTTACTCATTGAAAATCGGTCATGGACACCTTTTTTACGAAAAGTCGGATAACGGGCACACCCGGTAAAAAAATTTCGAAATGCCGCGCCTAATTGCATGATAGCCATCTGCGGAGCGCACTTGGTGACCTCCAGCATCCATGGAAAGTCTGTTCGTTTGATACTGTTCAGTTTGCGCCGTAGTGCCATCTGGTTAGGTTTTGGGTTTGCAGAGTCGGCTTTCCACGCCTCGTACTGCCGCTTCCATTCAGCCAACGCCTCAGCCAATGCCCAATTGTACGCAAACCGGGCGCAACCTGCCGCACGGGCAAAATATGTTGCTTGCTTGTTATTCGGATTGAGGACTATCCGAGGACTATCCGAGGACTATCCTATGCGCTATCAACATGATGGCCGCCTACTATAATGTTCTGTTTTAATTCGTCCGATTTTTTCCCAACGCCGTAGCGCCGTAGCATTGTGATTGAAACCCCTAATGTTTCAAATGCTTCACCTATGCTTAACAATCTATTCATAATTACTATATTAACATAGATTTAATTATATTTCTATCGTACTGTTCACACCCTTTTCTCGAATCTGTATCCCTTCCATCTGTAAACCATAAAGCGAGTGCTCAAGATCGTTTTCTATCAGCGAGGAAACGCCCCGTAACTGTAATCTCAGCGTCACAAGGCGCATTTCGTCCCTAAAACTATCTTCCATGAGTTGTCTCGGGATCAAGAACGTTCCCGTCGATGCTTCTCCATCGATCTCCCAGATTCCGATTTGCCGATGATTGATAAAAACCTCAATGGACAGTTTGCGCGCCGCCTTTCCCGTCCTTTCTCTTTCCTCGTCGAACACGAGGCCCCTCAACAACACTTCCCAGTCGTTCACCGACTCTCGGTCCAAGGACATGTAAAACTTCACTTTGTTAGCATAAGTTCTCCAAACGATAAAACGGGAAAAATCTTTTGAAGAGGTCTCCTCAGCAGGAACCAGTCCCTCCGACATTCTGAGCCAGGGCAGCGCATCCTCTTGGGCAAAAATAAGGGGCGTCTCCGGCACGGGTAAAAGATCATCCGCAAAGGAGATGTTAACGCCCCCAGCGGTACGGGCTTTCGAGAGGCTGCCCAGCTCCGCGGCCGTTCTGCCGAAAAACGTTTCTTCTGGATTGGCGTATTTTTGTTTGAGGTCAAAACGGTCAAAAATACCATCCCATTCGAATACACTCTGGTCCAAAAGTACCATTTCCCCGACATGGGGAGCGCAGACTTGTTGTATTGTCTGTGTCATCACCCATTGATTCCCCGTAAAAAGGCAAAAAACACCTATGGTGTTGAGAAGAGCTACAGAAAAGGGAATCCAAAGGAGATATCCTCTTTGATCAGGAATGGGTAAAAGGAATGCCAGAGGGAGAATCCACAGAAACGGCGCGTAGCGCATTTGCCAGGCATAGGGTTGTATGAACAACAGAAGCAGCAACAGGAATAGAAGCCAAGCAATCTCGCGAAAGTAAAAAATAGGCAGCAACAAGAGGGAGATAACTAAGAAGAGAAAAAATAGCGGCCCCAATCCCGCCGCGTGCGTATTCGCGGCTACTACAAACGGTTCCCAATCCTTAAAAGGAGCGTCGAAAGGATTTTTGAGTCTGACGGGAGTCAATATCTCCGCGTTAGATTCCTGCGTGTGCGAGATGATCGACCACAACAATCTCGTATAGCGATTGTGTGCATTGGGGAAGATTGTTTGAGCTCTTCTCTCCAAAGTGTCACCAATGGCTCCCATCTCCTCGCTTTGGATCAGAGGATAAAAAATATGCCGGCCGTTCAAAAGATTTGTGACATAGGGAGCAAACCCCAAGATAAATACCACTAGGAAAACGGGTAATCCCAACTTCAAACTCAAACGAAACGCGGACCGTATTCCGGCAGCAAGGCGTCCCGCGAAAGTTGGCGTTCGTGTCTCTCGGCAAGTTCTGATAAAACGGTGAAGAACGACGCAAAACAAAATGATGCTACCATAAGCGAACCCCGTAGTTTTGACGCAAAACAACAAAGATATGGAGATAAGACAAAAAAAGTGTGTTAAGCGCGATATGGGCCTGCCGTCGAAAAAAAGGTAAGCATAAAAGATACCCACAAGGCAAAGAGTCCCCAACGCTCCATCCACGACGTAACCCGTAAACTGAGTCAGGGCAATGGGGTTCAAACAAGCGACAATCCATAAAAACCTCTTGGAAAACGACTCCCCTTTTGTAGCGTCCCAAAGGAAAAACATGACCGCAAAGAGTAGAAGCAGATGATAAACCGTCCCCAATTGAAGATCACCCCAGGCGGCGGTGACCGTGGCCGCGAAGTACCATGTTGCCTTAGGGAAATAGGTGGCTTGGTTGCTCCAGAGATCCGTCGGACGCCCAAAATCCATATAACCGTCGTAGATTGGGTTGAATCCTTGGACTATACGCGCAACGGCCGGCTGATGATAGGCCAATCCGTCGTAAAAGGAGTCGAAAATACTGTAGGCAACAACGTGACAAAAAACGAGCGACGTCAAAAGAAGGAGGATATCCCCCACGCCGAATTTCTTTCGGTTATAAAAAACGAAACCAGCCAATAAAAACAGTGAAGACCAGTACGCCAGCTCAGGAGAACCGATCCGCAAAAGGAGAAAAATGGAAAGGACAAACGAAGGCAAAAAAACGTAAAGCAGGAGAAACAGGGCGGAATAAGACAACGATTGCGGCCGAATTTTCAATATTTAAACACTCCTTTTTTTCGCGAAACTTGATTTTTGCCGATTCTCCGCTCATCGTCAATATAAAGCACAGTTATCCGGGCGTCACAAAACAAAGTTATACTTTTTTGCACAGTGCCATTGTCCAAGGCAAAGGTGTCAGAACTTCAAGCACCGTGTATCTTGCCCTTAGAAACGACAAAAAAGCGTTTTCACTCCAATGATTGACATGGCCGGGAGTGTTGCCCAGACTACGCCAATACTTTAGCCGGCAGAAGTTCAAAAAACACCATAAAGGCTCACGCGGAACGCTGAAAATGGCGTATTCAGCGGAGAGCTCGGCGAGACGCTTCAAAGCGGCCTCGGGACAATCGAGATGTTCTAAAACCTCGCAACAAATGAGAAGTTCTTGCTGGAAAGGTTCTAAAGGAAAAGTATAGAGATCCCCCACCTCAAAATGAAGGCGAGACTCCAGACGCGTTTCGCGCGCGTGTCGAGACGCTAAATCTATCGCGTTCGCCCTCACGTCGAGTCCATGTACAGAGTATCCTTCTTGAGCTAAGGCAAAAGCCAAATGGCCTTCGCCGCATCCAATTTCGAGAAGGCTACGAGGCGCGACTTTCCTCACCAAAGAGGACAATGACTTGATAAAATGAGAAATCAGGTAACGAGAGATTGGATTGTTAGAGGCGTATTTTTCGGCGAAAGGAAGTTTTTCCATTACAATCTCTCTCCTTTCCCATTTTTTCCCCCATTTTTTTGTCTTCTTTATCGTAAAAAAGCTGCCGTACACGATATTGTACATCTTCTATAATTTTCCGATTGGCAGCGATCAAGTCCGCCTGAAGTCCCAAAATCATTGTCTGAACGCCTATCAAAATAAGGGCGATCGCAAGCAACAAAGACTGCACATGGCCTGCCGAGTCATTGTACACGAACATCAATACTAGAAAGCGCAACCCGATTAAAAATCCCACTCCGAAAAAACAAAGTCCCAAGGACAGGAAAAAACGCAGAGGGCTGTACATAACGAAAACGCGCAAGATGGTAAAAATCGAACGCTTGATGTACTGTCCTATGCTCTTGAACAATCGAGACTCTCTCAAGCTGGGGTTGGTCCTGATCGGCACCGAGATTATCGCCATGTTTTTGCGCCCGGCCTGAATGATAGTTTCCAAAGTGTAGGTGTACTCCGACACCACGTTCATCTTCATGGCAGCTTCGCGGGAAAACGCTCGAAAACCGCTGGGGGCGTCGGGAATATCCGTGTTCGAGGCCACTCTTACGACCCAACTCCCTAGGCGCTGTAACTTTTTTTTGAGCCAAGAAAAATGCTCAATATTGTCGATGGGACGCTCTCCGATGACGATATCCGCTCTCCCCTCCAAGATGGGGCGCACCAGGACATCCACATCCGCCCCGCAATACTGGTTGTCCGCGTCGGTATTGACGATAATGTCGGCACCTAGTTTTAGACAGGCGTCGAGCCCCACCATGAAGCCTACAGCCAAGCCCTGATTTTTGGTCAAGTTGACAATATGGTGCGCGCCACACCGCCGAGCGACCTCCACCGTTTTGTCTCGGCTGCCGTCGTTGACGATAAGATATTCAACCGTCTCGATTTCTGAAATTGTTCTCGGCAAGGCGGTCAAGGCGATGGGAAGAGCGTTTTCTTCGTTATAACAAGGGATTTGGATGATCAATTTCATGAGATTCCTCCATAGAAATTCCTCAGAAATTCTTTTATAGAAATTCTTTTATAGAAATTCCTCTATAAAAATTCTTACATAAAAATTCTTACATCAGACAACCGTCATAGCGCTTGTTTTAGCGAAGCCCACAAAGAGCCTGATAAATTCATAAATCCCCTCGGCCTTCCAGAAGCCAACGCATCAATTTGGACTCTTGTTCCACTGTTCTGGGGTTGACAAGGTTCTCTGGAGGATAAGCGAGATACATTTTCCCTAAACACATTCTTGCCCTCATATAGTACGACGAAGAGAAAATACTTCGCGAGGGATCGTATAAATACGTTTTCAAACCAGCGATGTCCATAATGGAATAAATGATATCATCCAAACGGTAGGGCCTGTCCAAGTAGGTTTGATACAAGTCGGTTTCCCTCACGCGTTTGTATTCTTCTGAAAACCAGACGATAAAAGGAACATCCAACATATATTTATTGACTTTCTCCAGGTCACGGCCAGAGATTTCGTTATAATCGAAAACATCCTCCCCGTGGTCGCTGAAATATAAAACCCAGGATCGTTCCTTTCTGGATTCCAAGGATTTTATAACATAATCGATGATAAAATCCGTATAGCGAATTGAATTATCGTAATAATTGACGATCTCGACTTTGTTGGACTGAGATCGAATGTCGGAGCTCTCGATACCCAGCGCGGTATCAAAATAGTTAAAAGACGCGGGATAACGATATTGATAAAGACCATGACTTCCTTTCAAATGCAAAAAGATCGCTTTTTTCGTTATGTTTTCGTCAAGAGCCTCTTCCAACCAAGGCAATAGAACCGAGTCGTACTGCAGATCGTTTGGGTTTGTTATAAAACCACCTTGCATACTTCTCAAATCAACGTCTCGATTTTCTGAAAATTTTCGGGAAGAAGCGTTGCGCGAAAGGACCTGCAATAAAGTGTCGCACATTCCCATAACAGCGTTATTGGAAAACCAATACGTAGTGAACCCCGCTCCATTGAGGATATCGATAATTGAATAACGATAATATTCCCAACCCTTATTTTGATCCATAAAGCTCAAAGCGCATAATAGAGAATTCATTGTGCTGATCTCCGTGGCGTTTACGTTATTGAAACAAAATATTTCGTTTTTCGATAGGCGATCCATTATGAAGGGCGTGGTTTCCCTAGGATAACCATAGACTCTCCAATGATACCGCGACGCGCTTTCGCCGATAATCACGATGTAAGTTTCTTTGACGTCGGCCGGAGCGGACGCCTCGACATCTTCTTCCATAATTCGGGTTCTATTGGCGTCACTGATGCCGATAATGAGATTTCTTTCACTCCGATAACGAAAATAGCTCTTATAAAACTGGAATCCATAATTGAACAACCGTATGTTCGAGCAGAACAGGAAAGAGGCGCTAATAACCATAAAGATGCCCCACACGCTCCATCTGTATTTGATGGGAATTTTTTTCAGATTCCGAACTTCCCGCGACATTCCCCTCACAGCTGGCAACGGAACGAAGATGTAAGCGAGACACCATAGTGGGAGCGACGGGAAACGTTCGAGGCATTCCTGCAGAAACTCCCCTGACTCCGCTATATTGGTTCCCCAGATGAAATAGAAAGTATTAAAATTGAGAGGGTTTTTATAAATTTGGACGTAAGAGGCGACGATGATCGTGGGAACCCATAATATGAGACAGCACAGGAACAAATATAGCCGAGAGGGACCAGGGGCCGTCGAGATGGTGAAGATCAATAAAGAAAAAAACAACACGTTCACAAAAGGATAATAAAATTCCCAAACGTATTCCTTCGCTGAACAAAACATGGCGAGATAAAAGCAAAATAGATAGCTCGACGCGAGACAAACGCTCCAGAGGCAGCTTCGATAATAGCTTTTCATTAATAGCAACATTTTAGCGAATACCTTTCTGAAAATATAAAAATTTAAAATCAATGTGAGTTCACATTTGCCGGTACATAAGCTTTGTTAACAATACTTTTGTCAGGTCTGAAACCGTCGAAAGTCAAATCATAAAGATCAATCATTGTCCAAAAGAGGTCGTCTAGCACAAAATCTTTGTGCTGATTCGTCCTCGCCGTCTCCGCAATCTCTGGAAAACGTGTCTTGTATTCATCGGAAAGCCAAAGAATCAAAGGAATTTTCATAATCGAAGGTGTTTTCTCTACCCTTTTATCGACGCGTCCGAAAAAATCCTGGGTGTCGTAAACCTCTTCTCCATGATCAGAGAAATACAGAACGAAAGAAGCTCCGCCTCGATCCTTTATCGCTTCTATGAACTCGGCGATAATGTAGTCGGTATACAGTATCGAATTATCGTATTGGTCTATAAGGTTTTTCTTAGCCGGAGAGAGCCAAGGGCGTCGAGGATCGTCAGGGTAATCTCTGAAACGCGAAAATTCCGAGGGATAACGATTAACGTAATGCATGTGGCTACCGTTGAAGTGGACAAAAATTCCCTTATTGGAGCGCGAAGACGCTAAAATATCCCTGAATAAGGGCAGAGTGGCGCCATCCAGATATTTCCCTTTTTCATCAGCAATGTTCACGTCTTCGTATCGTTGTACATTGGAGTTTATTAGCCGGACAAAAGCGTCCGCTCCCGAAAAAGCGATGATGCTTTCTATAACAGAATTCGTCAACCAGAACGTTTTGAAATTCGCCTCGTTCAAAATATCGAAAATCGAACAAGTATAGTCTATTAAATAACCTCGCTGATTGTCCAGAAAACTGAAAGCTCCGAGTAAAGCGCGCGTAGTAGCCGACGCGACAGCTTCGGCTTTATCGAAGATCAGCAAGTCCGAGCTGATGGCCTGGAGCCTTGGCGTCGTATCGCGAAAATAACCATAAATTCCATGATGAATTCTCGTGGCGGACTCGCCCACCAGAACAAGCCCGACAATTTCTCCATCGAACTCTCTATCTGAGGTGCGTTTGAGGCCCGTCAAAGGGAAGTGTTCTTTGGGTTGCTGCGTCATGAGCCGCAACAGGGATTTTTCATAATCATCCATGTTTTTATATTTATAAAATTCTCTGGCGTAGTATCTAAAAAAATAAACGCGCACATTGTTATCCAGCCAAGTTCGCGTCTTTTCCTGCGGATGAAGCCGCATAAAATATCCCTCATAAAAAACGACGCCCAAAACCAGAGGAAGCAAACAGAACATCCGTTTTGCGGTGTTGGCTGGCTTTGGAGCGCGCAATACCCAAACCATGAGAACGAATGGGAAAAATACGACAAACAAAAGCGCTCCCCAGGCAAAAAAGGGGAGACGAGCCGCCAAAAATTCATAGGCCTCATTCCAGTTGGTATTCCAGACGAACTTGGAAACCTCGTAGTCGAAAAGCGACCTGAATGTGATCATGTATCCGCTGTAAATCAAGGTAGGAAGCACGACACCTCCATAAAGAAGAAGCATACAGGGGAGAATCAATATGGGAAGAATCATGCCGGGCAATAAAAATAGCGCGTTAATCGAGCCGCCTATCAATAAATCCTGAAACATATCTTTGTCAATAAGACCCGGAAGGCGGGGAAACGCCACGTAATTGCAGATGAAGACAACGATGGGAAAGAAAAAAGAGAACAAAAGACACCTACCGTAAAAAACGTTTTTTTTTGAAATATTGGACACTATAAATACATCCTCCTGGGTCTATTCGAGGTTTTTCATAATCCATTATAGTTTTTCACGTCGTTCAAGAGCAATAAAAAAGGCCCCCGAAGGAGCCAGGGCCTTTTTGAATTACTTTTTAACTAACGCGCCACTACCCAAATCATTTTATCAGACACTTCGAAAGCGCTGGTCAGCCCTGGAAGGCTCGATACCCCAGCACTCCCCAAAAGCCCCGTGGATTTCGCCTTACCCTGCAGTTTCTCCTTCAGCTCGCTCGTGGCGTTCGTCAGATCGAAACCCACAAACCATTTTTTCGCGCCGCCTGAAGTCCCTTGCTTAAACATATAAAGATCACTGATTTTTTCGGGATTATCCATGTACTTACCCAAAAGAGTCTTCGCACTGCCGGAGGCATTGATAACCGTGTCCGCGTCTCCCCTGTTCACAGCGTCCATACTATCTGCGAAAAACATCATCGTCGCTGCCTTCAAGTTACGAAGCTCACTGATGATATTGGCCGCTTCCGCAGAGGCCGTTGCTGAAGAGCTAGAGAGCAACATTGCAGCCGCCAAAATTCCAATAATAACGATAACGATTAATAACTCCACCAATGTAAAACCTTTACGCACTTTCATCATAATCTTATACCTCCCTTGATTTCTGCTCTCTATATTGGAGCTTGTACTAACAGTATAAGACTATCTTACCCTTATTCAATAGGTCTTTAGATCTAAACATATCCTCTTTATTGAACTTGCTTCTCAGTGATTTTCAACTGGGTATGTTCGGTGTGTTTTGCTAACGGGCTACCACCCATACGACCTTATCGCTCACTTTAAAAATGCCACTGCCACCAAGGTCTGTAGGGCATGAAGTACCACTTGTGCCATAAAGTCCCGTCGCCGCCGCCCGACCCTGTAGTTTTTCCTTGAGTTCGCTCGTAGCGTTTGTCAGATCAAAACCCACAAACCACTTGCTTCCAGTACTCACATTAGTTTGCCTGAATAAATAGAGCGTCGAAATTTTTTCGGGATTATCTATGTACTTTCCCAAAAGTATCTTTGCACTGTTGCCGGAATTGATAACCGAATTCGCCTCTCCTCTGTTCACCGCGTCCATGCTATCCGCGAAAAACATCATGGTTGCCGCCTTCAGGTTACGAAGCTCGCTGACGATGTTGGCCGCTTCCGCCGAAGCGGTAGCCGAGCTGCTGGAGAGCAACATCGACGAAGCCAAAATACCGATAATCACGATCACGATCAACAACTCCACCAACGTAAAACCCTTATGTTTCTTCACTGTAATCCCCTCTCTCTCTCTGTATTTAGTATGTACTATATATAGAAGTATAGTAGAAGTATAAAAGTATTGCTGCCTTGTTACAATAGGACTTATAGATTATCCCATCTGAGACATAGCGGAAGTAATAGGTCCAAAGATAGCCATAGCGATTAGAGCCACGATACCGCCCACAAAGATGATCATGATGGGTTCCATCAAGGAGGTCATGGCCTTGATTTGTTCGTCTAACTCCTGATCGTACCACGTGGCCACCTTCTCCAGCATCCCGTCCAAATGTCCCGTTTCCTCTCCAATGCGGATCATTTGACAGACCAGGATGGGGAATATCTTGGCGCCTCGGGCGGCGTCTCCCAGGTTGCTTCCCCGTTTAGCCGCCTCCAGAAGTTCCCCGAACCCTCTGGAGATCAGGATGTTTCCCGCCACTTCCTTTGCCATCTCCAAGCCGCGCAGGATAGGAACGCCGGCCGAGACCAATGAGGCCAGGGTCTGGGTCGATCGCGCCATAACGGATTTGAACACCAAGCCTTTAATGACAGGCATTTTCAGTTTGAAAGCGTCCATCATCGGCTTTGTCGTTTTGCTTGTGCACATCCAAATGAAGGAAATAATCACAATAAAAGTAAACCCCAAGATCATGGGCCATTCTTCTCCGCAGAAATCCCCGAAGTCGAACATCATCTGGGTCAGCATGGGTAGTTCGATCCCCATGCCACCGAAAACCTCTTTGAATTTGGGCAAAATGAAAGCGATGAACACCACCACGACGCTGACGGCGAAGGTCATTACGAAAGCGGGATAGAACATCGCCGATTTGATCTTGCTTGTCAACGCCGCCTGTTTCTCCAGCAACCCCGCCACCCGATCCAGGGCGCTGTCTAAAATACCACCTTCTTCCCCCGCCTGGACCAGAGAGACCATCATCTGGTTGAAAACCGGCTGCTGTCTCATCACCTGGCTCATTGGCAATCCCTGATCGATACCGTTTTTGACGGCGTTGACAGTGTCGCGGAAGATCAGGTTCTTCTCCTGTTCTGACACGATATCGAGGGCCATGGTCAAACTGAGTCCCGCTTGAATCATCGTCGCCAACTGGCGGAAGAAGACCATCTTCGTTTTGGACGGAACGGTGCCGATGCGCTGCATTTTGTCGAATAAGGTCATTGTCCGCTTGTTGGCGGTCACCGCCGCCCCCCCTCGCCCAGCCTGGTTGACGGACAAGGGCAGCATCCCTTTCTGTCTCAGGGAATCCAAGGCGACCCCTTGGTTGTCAGCTTCCAAAAGTCCCTCTACAATCTTACCGTCCGCAGCACGTGCTTTATATCTGAAATTCATAACAGCAGCCTCCTATCTCAAAAGTCGAAATTCACGGACGCCGGCAAAATCAACGTCCACCCTGCTGTTCTAGTAAAATGCGCTGTAAATCTTTTGGATCATAGGCATAGGTCAAGGCGGCATCCAAGGACAAAATCTTGTTCTTGACAAACACGGCCAAACTTTGTTCCATGGTGTGCATCCCTACATTGACCCCTGTTTGAATCAAAGTCTTGATCTGGTTGGTCTTGCCCTCCCGGATACAGTTTCGGACCGCCGGATTCGCGATCAGCAGTTCCGTGGAACAAATGCGCCCCCCTCCGCTTTCCTTTCCCTTCGGAATCAACTGTTGCGAACAAATCCCCGCCAGAACGGTGGATAATTGGATCCGAATCTGCGTTTGGTGGTGAGGAGGAAAAACATCGATGATACGGTCGATGGACTGGGCCGCGTCTTGGGTGTGCAGCGTGCCGAAAACCAAATGTCCCGTCTCCGAAGCGGTAATGGCGGCGCTGATGGTGTCCAAGTCGCGCAACTCCCCTATCAGAAGGACATCCGGGTCCTGGCGCAGCGCGCGCCTCAGACCCTCGGAGAAGCTTTCCGTGTCGGTGCCAATCTCCCTCTGGTGCACCAGACACTTCGCCGACCGGTATACGTATTCAATGGGGTCCTCTATGGTAATGATGTGATCGTAACGAGTATTGTTGATCTCGTTCAGGATCGCCGCCAAAGTTGTGCTCTTGCCATGTCCTGTGGGTCCCGTCACCAAAAAAAGCCCTCTGCGGCGCTTGCTGATCTCTTTTAAGACGGGAGGCAGGCTCAGATCGTCGATGGATCGAATGTTCAAGGGAATCAGACGAAAGGCCGCCGCCATATTGCGCGACTCGAAATAAGCGTTGCCTCTGAAACGGGCTTCAAGATCCCCCAACGCTTTGTAGGTAAAGCTGAAATCCAGCTCGTTAGATTCTCTATACTTCTCCATTTGTTCGCTGGTCAGGATCGTTTGTAAGGCTTGCTCTACGTCATAGGCCGTCAGAGGCCCTACTTCTTCCTCGTAGCGTAACCCCCCGTCCATGCGCATCGCGGGCGGCACTCCCACGCTAATATGCAAATCACTGGCGTTTCTTTTAATGACCTCACCCAACAAGGCTCTCAAATCCGCTGGCAAATTAGACCCCTCCCATATGCGACATGCGACTTTATAATTCAATTCTTTTTCATTTCACGGCTTCATTTCACGGCTTCATTTCACGGCCTCTAGAGAGTCGTCGCGAAGACCTCTTCTATGCTGGTCAAGCCAACCAAAGCGTTGTTGATGCCCGATCTTCGGAGCGTCTTCATTCCTTTGGCAATAGCCTCGGCGCGAATAGCGATATTGCTAGCCCCTTCCAAAATCATCTTTCTCAGGTCGTCATCTACCATCATAATCTCGTAAATACCCTTTCTCCCCTTATAACCTTGCCGGCATTCGTTGCATCCCTTGGCTTTCCAAGCGTGGGAACCGTGAGGAACCTCCAGAGCGTCGCACATGTTGAGGTCCATCTCATACTCCTCCTTACAGAATGGACAGAGCTTTCGGACCAACCTTTGAGCGACGACGCCGGAAAGCGAGGCCGAAACCAGGAAGTTAGCCACCCCCATATCCACCATACGCGTGGCGGCGCTGGGCGCGTCGTTCGTGTGCAGGGTGGAAAGAACGAAGTGTCCCGTGAGAGCTGCCCTGATGGCGATTTGGGCGGTCTTCTGGTCACGGATTTCCCCCACCATGACCTTGTCGGGGTCTTGACGCAAAATGGAACGCAACGCGGACTCGAAGGTCAAGCCCGCCTTCTCGTTGACGTGTACCTGGTTGATGCCGGCCACTGTGAACTCCACGGGGTCCTCCACCGTGACGATATTCACGTCGGGCTGATTGATTTTTTCGAGTATGGAATAGAGGGTCGTGGACTTGCCGCTCCCCGTCGGTCCCGTAACCAGCATGATTCCCCAAGGAGTCCCGCAGAAAATATCGATTTTCTCCATATCGTCGGGCTCCAGCCCCAACCTTTCGAGTCCCACCGCCGAGCTTTCCTGGTCCAGAATACGTAAAACCATTTTTTCGCCGTTCATCGTGGGCAGCGAACTGACGCGAAGGTCTATCCGCCGACCTGATACTTTTATCAAAATACGCCCATCCTGGGGTTTTCTTCTCTCGGCGATGTCCATGCCTGCCATGATTTTCATGCGGGCGGAAACGGCTGGGTGTAGTGCCACTGGATAATCGAAGGCTGTGTACAAAGCTCCGTCCACGCGATAACGTATACGGGCTGTTTTTTCATAGGGTTCTACGTGAATGTCCGAAGCTCCCTCCCGGACCGCCTGGTCCAGGACGTTGCTGACCAACTGAATGACCGGCGCGTCGTCGACGTTAGCCTCCGCCACGTTCTCCTGAGGCAGGTCGCTGTCACCGTAAATTTCCACAATGGCGTCTTCCAGGTTGCCCTGAAGGTTGTAGAGTCTGTCTAGGTTGTCGCGAATCTCCGTAGGTGTTGTGATGCCCACTTTCACGTCGCGTCCCGTGAGTATACGAACCTCGTCCTGGGCCAAAAGATCCAAAGGATTGGTCATAGCGACTAGCAATATATCCCCCTCAACGATGGAGAGCGGTATCAACTGCAAGCGCTCGGACACGTGACGGGGAACGGATTTGATGGCCTCCGGCATAGGACGATAACGCGTGAGGGTAAACATGGGCAGCTTGAGCTGCTTCGACAAGGCCTCCGCCAATTTGATCTCTGTGATGATGCCGTCAGTGATTAAAAGTTCCCCTAAACGCTTGCCTGTATATTTTTGCTTTTTAAGCGCTTCCATCAACTGGGACTCGGTGATGACCCCCGCTTGCAGCAAAATATCGCCTAGCTTGGGTTGAGAACGCATCATGTCCAAAATAGTTGTTTTTGGGGTTACCACTACAGGCACCGGAGGTGGAGATGACAATAGAGGTGAAGGTGAAGTCTGAACCGCTTCTGTTTTTTCTGGGTCCGCTGTCACGGAAGACACGGGAGGCGGTAACGAGGGCGTCTGCGCGATGGGAATCTCCGGATCCGGTGCAGGCGTCGGAAGGACTTCCACCACCGTATCTGACACCGTATCTGACACCGTATCTGAAAAAGAGGCGACAGGCAACTCCAGTGAAGTGGTTTCCGTAATCGACTCGGCGGCAAGCTTCGACTGCGATCCCACCCCCAATGCCTCCAACGAAGGAAGGGAAGAAGACGAAAACATTTGAAGTCCTGGGGCGTCCGGCGAAGGCGAAAAATTCGGAGGCTCCAAGACCGGCGAGTCAAGCGACTGAAGTGCGGTCGGAGGTTCTGGTTTCTTGACTTCCATTCCGTTTTCCTCTCTGTTTTCCTTTCTGTTTTCCTCCGAGGGCAACGGAACGATGGTTTCCATGTCTAAATTTTGCGCGTCCAGAGGTTGAAAAAAATTAGAGGACTCCGGTACTTGAGCTCCACTGCTGATCGCGGCTAGAGCCGCGCCGATATCCCGTTTCGTCGCGAGTGCAAATTTGATCTTGAGCGTCGTTGCCATGCGCAGCTCGTCTTGCACCACAAAGTTCAAGGGATCGGAGATGGCCACCAAAAGAGTGTTGCCGTTATTTTGCAGCTCCAAGGGGAAAATTCCCAGGCGTTCTATTAAGGACCTGGGCAGAGAATTGATGGCGGAGATATTGGAGAAGTACCCACCAACATTGACGACAGGTAACATAAACTGAAGCCCCAGCGCCTCCGTCACCTGCAGAGCCGTCAAAACACCCTTCTCGAGCAGCAATTCCCCTAATTTATTATTGGAACTCACCTGGTCCCTCAGAGCCTCATCCAACTGAGACTTGCTAATGCTCCCCGCGTCAAGAAGAATTTCCCCTATTTTTTTCCGTACATCCATACAAATTGCCTCCTGTCAAGGCACGTGCTTTCCGTCTTTACGTTTCTCAGCGATAATACACCATTACTTTTACAATATTTATGATATTTTACTGAATAATTTCGTAATACATAAAAGTAATAATAAAGTAATATCCTTCAGTTTCTCTTTTGCTCATCCTAGGGATTATACAAAGCATTGCTTGTTCTTTGACCAGTAAATTTTCCCTTTGCGCGGATCGTTTACTCACTGGAATCGAATGCTTGTAATTGCGCAAGCTCAGGGGAGCAGAGCTTGTTAGTAAAGAAACTAAGCGATCGACATGATTTACTTCGCTCGTCGGTCGCCTGCTTATTGACCAAAAGTGGCCTCGCTAACCCCTCTGAAATACCCAATGGAAACCCCTGCCAGACGGGAATCGAGTTGAATATACTTAAATTTTTACAAATACCTATTTCATATTAAATAGTGTTCGCCAAAATCTCTTCTATACTAGTTAAACCTGTAAAAACACTGTCGATACCCGATTGCCGAAGCGTTTTCATTCCCTTTCCAATCGCCGCGTCTCGAAGTTGGAGGTTATTTGCCCCCTCCAAAACCATTTGTCTCAAATCGGCATCCATAGTTAAAATCTCGAAAATACCACTTCTTCCTTTGTAGCCTTGGCGGCACTCGTTACACCCCTTGGCCTTCCATGCCCGAGAGCCTCGAGGAATTTGAAGCGCGTCGCAGACGTGGAGGTCCACCGTGTATTCTTCTCTGCAAAACGGGCATAACTTCCTGACAAGCCTCTGTGCAATGATCCCGGAAAAGGTCGCCGAAACCAGGTATGGAGGGACTCCCATATGAATCATACGCGTCAAGGCGCTGGGGGCGTCGTTCGTGTGAAGGGTCGAAAGAACAAAATGTCCTGTTAAAGCCGCCCTTATGGTGATTTGCGCGGTCTCGTGGTCCCGGATCTCCCCCACCATGATCTTATCTGGATCTTGTCGCAAAATGGAACGCAAAATGGTGTCGAAGCCCAGACCTGCCTTTTCGTTGACGTGAATCTGACTGACTCCGTCTAGAGAATACTCCACGGGATCCTCAACCGTGACGATATTGATCCCTGTCCGGTTTATTTTTTCGAGGATGGAGTATAGCGTCGTCGATTTGCCGCTTCCTGTAGGGCCAGTTACTAAAAGCACACCCCACGGGGACTCGCAGAGCCTGTTGATTTTTTCCATGTCGTCCGCTTCTAAACCCAAGTGCTCGATCCCTACGGCCGAGTTTTCTTGGTCCAGGATACGCAAAACGATTTTTTCTCCTCGAGTGGTGGGGACAGAACTGGCGCGGATATCGATGAAACGCCCTCCTATTTTGAGCGGAATACGTCCATCTTGAGGTTTCCTCCTTTCGGCGATATCCATACCCGCCATGATCTTGACCCGCGTGGAGACCGCTGGATGGAGCCGCAAGGGATAATCGAAAGATTCATAAAGGATGCCATCCACCCTAAAACGGACGCGAGCGCTGTTTTTGCAGGGTTCGATATGGACATCCGATGCCTCTTCCCGTACTGCTTGTTTTAGTACGCTACTGACCATCTGAATCACCGGTGCGTCGTTCGCCTGGTCCTCCGTAAAACGATCCGAGGACAAGTCCAGCTCCCGGGCCTCTACAATAGCCTCCTCTAGGCTGCTCTGAAGGTCGTAAAGCCTGTCCAAGTTATTTCGTATCTCCGTGAATGTCGTGACGCACAACTTGAGGTCGCGCCCCGTGAGTAAGTGCACTTCATCCTGAGCCAAAAGGTCTAGGGGATTGGCCATAGCCACAAGCAAAATGTTCTCGTTGAGAGAAAGCGGCACGAGACGCAGCCGTTCGGCAACGTACCGGGGAATCGTCTTGATAGCCTCCGGCATGGGGTTGTAGCGCGTCAATATTAAAAAGGGTATCCCTAGATGAGTCGACAGTGCCTCCGCCAATTTTATTTCCGTAATAACCCCTTCCGCCACAAGAGCGTCACCCAGGCTTTTACTCATATGGGTTTGTTTTTGCAGAAACTCCATAATCCGCTGTTTGTCGACAACCCCACTTTCTACGAGGATATCTCCCAGCTTGGGCATATGTACCCGCAATTTTCCAAAATCGGAAACAGGCTCGTCAGGTTGGTCCAAAATATCTACGACGGCTTCCTCTTCTGGAATCTTTTCCACTTCTTCTTCTTCCTGTTCTTCTTCCTGTTCTTCCTCCTGTTCTTCCGGTGGGAGCGTTGCGTCGAAAGGCAAGAACTTCTTGCTCGCCGGCTCGGCCTTGTCCGTTTTTTGGGGTCTGTCCTCTAGCGTTGCCAACGCGGAATCCATCTCTTCTTCAGTAACCAAGGCGAACCTGATTTCATAGGAAGTCAACGTTCGCAGCTCCTCCTGAACCACGTAGTTCAAGGGGTCCGCAATCGCGATCAAAAGCTCGTTGCCTCGCAGTTCCAAAGGGAAAACTCTCTGGCGTTTCATCAGGCTTCTGGATAACAACCTTATAGCGACCGGGTCGACGGGATAATCACCGATATTGACGATGGGGAGGTTGAATTGGACGCTTAAAGCATCCGTTACCTCTCGCTCCTCAAGGACACCTTTCGCGACAAGTATTTCGCCCAACAAACTAGAGGAATCAACCTGGCTCCTCAAGGCGTCCCGCAATTGCTCAGCCGTGATACGCCCCATTTCTAAAAGGATCGTGCCTATTCTTTTTTTCATCAACGACCTCCTTAGCAATTGCGGTGACCGCTTCTATAGCGTTCAAAATAAAAAGCCCAAGACATTATAAAGATCCTTTTATATTCAGTCCAGATAAGGATTCAAAGATTGACAAATTATCGGCCAATCGAGTTTTCGCGTTTTCCCTGACGACGGAAATGGGCACTTCTAGCTATCCAGGTCTGGAGCAGAATGAAAACGAAAAGCAGCGCGCCGATAATGATTTTGGTCCACCAGGAGTTGAGCGTGCCCTCGAAGCTGATAAAGGTCTGGATGACGCCCTGAATCAAAACTCCCAGAAGCGTCCCCGGCAGGTACCCCACGCCTCCGGAAAGCAAGGTGCCCCCGATCACCACGGAGGCGATGGCGTCCAACTCCAGCCCTATTCCAGACAAAGAGTACCCCGAAAACGTGTACAGCGTGTAGACGACTCCGCCCAATGTCGCGAAAAAACCCGAAAACGCATAGATCCCGATTTTTGTTCTACGCACCGGCAAGCCCATCATCGAGGCCGATTGCTCGTTGCCCCCGATGGCATAGATATTGCGACCGAACGGGGTGTATTGGGCGATCCACGTTCCCACCGCCACCACACCCACCAGGAGGATGGCGATGAAGGGGAAATCCACCCGGTTCGAGAGGGTAATCCCAAAGTTCGCTATCGAGGTCAAGAGGGGAGACCTCAGCGGAATCGACTCTAAGCTGATGATCTGACTTGTCCCTCGGGCAAGAAACATTCCCGCCAGAGTGACGATGAAAGGTGGGAGATCGTAAAATGCGATGAAAAAACCCATCGCCGCTCCAAAGGCCGTACCTGCCACCAGAACGAAGAGAATCACGAGAACGGGATGCCATCCGTGCTGGGTGATGAGCTTTGACATGACGATGCCCGTGCAAGCCACCACGGACCCCACAGAAAGGTCGATGCCCCCCGACAGGATAGCGAAGGTCATACCCACCGCCACGATTCCCAGAAAAGCGTTGTCGATGAAGAGGTTTACGAATACACGCAGGGTGAAGAAGTGCGGGAAGCAAAAAGACGCGGCGGCATAAAGCAATCCGAAAACCACGACTGTAGCCAGGATCGGAATGTGTCGCGCTTTCAGTCTCGATCTTGTCATGCCCGGATCTCCTTTCGTCCACGTCTACTAAAAATCTGCGCGCGGAAAGAAGGGGATTGGACAAGGCTGATCAAGATGACAACGAAAGCCTTGACCACCAGAGTGGCCGGGCGGGCCACCCCTCGGGCCAGAATTGTGGTGGTGAGAGTCTGGATAATGAGAGCCCCCACGACGGACCCCGCTAGGTAGAACCGACCTCCGCTCATGGCTGTGCCCCCCAGAACCGTAGCTAAAATAGCGTCTAACTCTAAGTTGAGTCCTACGTTATTAGCGTCGGCTCCCCGTATCTCCGTCGTCAGCACCAACCCCGCCATGCCCGCGCAAAAACCTGAGAACATATAAACTAGCAGCTTGATGCGGGTCTCGCTGATGCCCACGTAGCGGCTGGCTACGGGATTGACACCAATGGACTCGATAAAGAGCCCAAGAGCCGTCCGCCGCGTCAGAAACCACACCATTAGTAGCATTCCCGCGGCCAGATAGAGGCCGAAAGGTAAGCCCAAAATGAAGCCGGCGGACAAGAACTCGAAATTCGGACGGGAAAACTTGATGATCTGACCACCGCAGAGCAATTGGGCGATGCCGCGTCCGGACACCATCAAAATCAACGTCGCGACAAAGGGCTGAATCCCCACTTTCGCCACAAGAAAACCGTTCCAGAACCCAGCCGCCGTCGTAGCCAAAAGCGGTAAGACCACCGTAATGACAAGAGGCGCGTCACTTCGAGCCAAAAGAGCCGAGATCGCCCCGGCTACAGCGATCAACGCCCCCACGGACAAGTCTATTCCTCCCGTCGCGATGACCAGGGTCATGCCGGCGCTCAAAAGTATCGTGGGCACGGAGCGGCGCAGGATGTCGATCATGCTGCCGTAAAAGTGCCCGTCTTTGATTTCTATGACACCGAACCGCTCCGTAAAAGCGATGTTGAAGGCCAGCAGCAGCGCCAGAAAAGTCAAGGACCAGAAATAGGGACTGCGGACCACTCCTCGAACAAATTTTTTCATACTCTTCCCTCCGTTTGGCCTGTCTGGGCCGTTTGGGTCGTCTGAGCGGAGCAATCGCGCCCCTGAGCTATGGCGCTCATAATGTTTTCGACCCGAACCTCGCCTTCCGAGAGTTCGCCAATTTTGCGGCGATCACGCAGCACCGCGACTCGCTCGCAACATCGCACTACCTCGTCCAGCTCCGAGGAGATGAACAGTACCGCCAGTCCCTCGTCGGCCAGGGATAGGATCAGTTTTTGTATTTCCGTCTTCGCCGCCACGTCGATACCGCGGGTGGGTTCGTCCAGAATCAGGAGACGGAGGTTCGACGCCAACCACCGGGCGATGATGACCTTCTGTTGGTTCCCCCCCGAAAGGTTTCGGACTGGCTGCTCGCTCCCTGGTGTCTTGATCGAAAGGGACTCAATGAACTTCTCGGCGATACGTTCCTGCTCGGCCCGGCTCAACCTCTTGAAGACGCCTCGGTTTGCCTGAAGCGCTAAAATGATATTCTCCCGCACCGAAAGGCTACCAATGACCCCGTCCGTCTTCCGGTCCTCAGGGCAAAAGCCCATACCCGCCGCGATGGCGTCTTGAGGGGAGGAGGGTCTGAGGGAAGTCCCCTCTACCTTGATCTCTCCTTGATCGAAGCCGTCGATTCCAAAGAGCAGCCTTGCCACTTCGCTGCGTCCGGAGCCCAGTAGACCGGCGAGGCCCAACACCTCGCCCTGCCCCAGTCGCAGATCGAAGGGCTCTACGACGCCGAAGCGCGCTATTCCAGAGACCTCCAAAAGAGGCCTCACCTCTTGGGCCGCGCGAGTGGGACGGCGCTCGAACTTTTCCTCAGCTTTACGGGCACTGGTCTCCTCGCCTACCATAGCTGTGATTAAGTTAATTCGCGACAGGTTCGCCATCTCAAATTCTCCCACCAGCTCCCCGTTGCGTAAGATGGTGGCCCGGTCCGAGATATCGTACATCTGATCCAGAAAGTGGGTGACGAAAACAATGCCCAGCCCCTCGGACTTTAGTCCTCTCATGACGTGGAACAAACGGGCGACTTCCTCCTTGTCCAGGCTGGATGTGGGCTCGTCCAGAATCAGGATGTCAGCGGAAAAGAGGAGCGCTCTGGCGATGGCCACCAGTTGTTGTATGGCCACGGAGTAAGAGTTCAACTGTTCCGTGACGTCTATTTTCAAGTTCAGACGCTCCAGAATTTTCTCGGAGCCTTGACTCATCTTTTTCCAATTCAGTAGCCCCAGCCTGGTTCGTGGCTGAATCCCCAAAAACAGGTTTTCGGCCACCGACAGAGTCGGTATCAGGTTGAGTTCCTGGTGGACGGTGCTGATCCCCGCTCTCTGAGCCTCCGTGGAGGAGGCGAAACGCGTCTCTTGCCCCTTCAGATAGACACTGCCCTCGTCCTGTCTGTAGACGCCGCTCAAAATTTTGAGCAACGTGGATTTTCCCGCGCCGTTTTGTCCCATTAGCGCGTGGATCTCTCCCTTGCGCAATTTGAAATCAACGCTCGAAAGCGCCCTCACGCCGGGGAAGGAAATACCGACATTCCTGGTCTCCAATAGATATTCCAACTCTCCACCTCCCGAAAATTTACGGACCCTGGCGCTGAGGAGTTTTTTCCTGAAGCAACGCGAAGGGCCCGTAAAATAGTTTTTTCGTCCGAAACAAAGTAGCCTAAATCTGGCTTATCGGGTTTCGGCTTCCGTCAGTACTTGCGAGATCCAATAACGGTGGCCGCTTGGTCCTTGGTGAAGACTTCGTCCTTCTGAATAATCCATTTATCCAGTGTCTCGCCGGCGATGGCTTTCTTCAGGGTTTCGTAGGCCAAGGGTCCAAGCAGTGGGTTACACTCCACAACAGCGTCCACCTCGCCGGCCACCATAGCCTCGAAGGCCGCTTTCGTGGCGTCGACGGTGATGATCTTGATGTCCTCGCCGGGTTTGAGGCCAGCCTCTTTGATGGCCTGAACGGCGCCAAGCCCCATGTCGTCGTTATGGGCGTAAACTACATTGATGTCGCTGCCATATTTTTTCAGGAACGCCTCCATGACCTGCTTACCCAGTTCCATCGTGAAGTCGCCCGTCTGGGACTCTAGGATCTTCACGTCCGGGGTCTTCGCCAGCTCTTCTTCAAAGCCCTTCTGACGCTCGGTGGCCGCGGAGGCCCCTGGGGTTCCCTGGAGCTGCACCACGTTACCCTTGCCATCCAGCGTCTGGACGACCCATTTAGCGGCCTCGCATCCCTCAAAGACGAAATCCGACGTGATCTTGCAGACGTAGAGAGATTCATCATCGACGGTAATGCCCCGGTCCAGCAGGATAACGGGAATGTTCGCCTTTTTAACCTCGTTCAGGATAGGTTCCCAGCCGGTCTCCACCACGGGGGCCAGAAGGATACCGTCGACGCCCTGGGCGACAAAGGAGCGGATCGCCCGGATCTGGTTTTCCTGCTTCTGCTGGGCATCGTTGAACTTCAGCTCAATTCCCAGCTCTTTGGCCGCGCTGATGACGGATTCCGTTTCCGCCGTGCGCCAGCCGCTCTCCGCCCCGATCTGGGCGAATCCGACCACCAGGGGCCTGTCTGCCGCCAAGGCGGAACCCGCAAACACGAAAACCAGCAACGCCAAAAGCCACAATTTCTTCACCACAAAACACCTCCATTTTTTCCGCGCTTCAGCGCGGATATACATACCGATCTTTTGGACACTTCTTTTGGACACTTCTCTTGGACACTTTGATCACCTTCGTACTTTATTAAACAAGTTTATTATGGACTTACGTATAAAAGCAATACTATTATAATTAATTTTAACTAAAGAAGGGTTTTTTGCTATCACAGATACAGGGTAAACGCATCAGACTACAAGTTATTGCTATAACTAATTTTACCCAAACAATATGCCTGTGGAGAACTATACTAACTGAATATTACTGAATATTTGGGAAGGCATTCTTGAAAGTTCAGAGTTCTGGGAAGCAGGAAGTCTAATTTGCAAATATTTAGATACTAAAACATAGGAATTATAATGTTTTTTTGCATCGAAACAAAGTCATTCTGTCGCCTTGTAGTAATTCCCTTCGTTGACCTATAATGTCCTCGTCGACTATGACGACGGCTTCAAATCTCGAATAAGAGAGGGTACTTCCTTGGAATCTCAGGCGAAAATTGCGGGCAGCGAAACGCGGAATTTTTTGAGAGAAGGCTTCGGAATCGACGATTTAAAGGCACTGCCGCCCAACAGCCTGAAACCCTTAGCGGCGGAAGTGCGGAAGCTGATTGTGGAGGTGGTTGAGGAAAACGGCGGACACCTGGGATCGTCTCTGGGCTCCGTGGAGTTGTGTATTGCACTCTTGCGGAAGTTTGACCCCCTCCAAGACCGCATCGTGTTCGACGTGGGACATCAAAGCTATCCCTACAAGATTTTGACTGATCGCGCGGACCGCTTTCACACTCTTCGCACCATGAATGGAGTCTGCGGATTTCCGCGGCGCTCCGAAAGTCCCTTCGACCACTTTGACACGGGACACAGCAGCACCTCTATCTCCGCCTCCTTGGGATACGCGAAGGCGCGGGACCTGTTAGGGCAGAAGCACCACGTGGTGGCTGTCATCGGCGACGCGTCCCTGATCAACGGACTGGCTTTCGAGGCCCTGAACCACATCAAGGAGACACAAACCCGGCTGATCATTGTCCTAAACGACAACAAACACTCCATCGGCTCGCAAGTCGGGGGCTTCGCCACGATGTTGGCCCGCCTCTCCGCCAGCACCTCCTACAACAAGATCAAGTCAGCCATTAAAGATTGCTGCCGGGCGCTTCCCAAGGGCGACGCCCTGGAAAAAAGGCTGGAGGGCATCCGCGATCAGATCAAGGCCCTCATGAAGCCCCAGAACATCTTCGATGAGTTGGAAATCAACTACTGGGGTCCCTTCGACGGGCACAACATCGAGGAATCCGAGATGATCTTCGAACTGGCCAAGAGCTACGACCGGCCCGTACTGCTCCACTTCAGCACCATCAAGGGCAAAGACTTGCCGGAAGCGGAGTTGGACCCCACAAAATACCATCAGATGAGCCCTCGATTGGAGCGTGAAGCGCCCAAAACCCGAACCTGGAGTGACGCCGCCTCCGGGGTGATGAACCAACTGGCCCATGCTGACGAGCGCGTCGTTTGCTTGACCGCCGCTATGGCCACAGGGGTAAGACTTGAAAACTTTCGAACCCATTTTCCTGCCCGTTTTTTTGACGTGGGCATCGCCGAGAGCCACATGCTCACCTTGGCCGCGGGGATGGCCGCGGGGGGGTTGCGTCCTTGGGTGTTTATTTACTCGACGTTTTTGCAGCGGGCAATGGACCAATTGACCCACGACATCGCGCTTCAGAACTTGCCGGTGGTGCTGATGATCGACCGGGCCGGTCTGGTGGGGTCGGACGGGGAGACCCATCAGGGGCTTCTGGACGTGTCTTGGACTCGATCCATCCCCAACCTGGAGGTCTACTCTCCGGCCGACGAGGTCTCGCTGCGGCAGATGATGGCCTACGCCGCCGACCGCGGAGGCCCCACCGTTATCCGTTACCCACGGGGGTCGCTTCCCATCCGCAACAACCTGTTTAGCGGACAGGAAACCTTGGGCTCCGCGCTGATCCGTCAGGGCGAGGACTGGGCGTTGCTGGGACACGGGGTTACCGTCCATATCCTGCTTGAAGCGCGGGATCGGGCGGGGGAATCGGGTCTGCCCACGCCAGCCGTGGTGGACCTGCGCCGTTTGAAGCCTCTGGACCTGGATGTTCTCGACGGGGTTTTGAGAAACTACTCCACCGTAGTCGTGGCCGAGGAAAACTATCTGAACGGCGGCATAGGCGAAGCGATAGCCTGCCGCGCGGCGGAGCTGGGAACCTTGACCTGCGTCAAACGTTTGGGCGTTTCGGACCGGTTTATTCAGCATGCGACAATCGACCAACAGAGGTCGTTCTGCGACCTGACCGTGAAAAGCGTCCTAAGCGCGGCCGGGCCGAGAGCTTGCGCTTACACGGCATAAAATGGTGAGTCACACGGACGATCCAAGAAATATTCCCAAAAAATCTAAAATAGCAAAAGAACGCCTCGATAAACTTTTGGTGGATCGGAAGTTCGTGGAAAGCCGGACAAAAGCCCAGGCTTTGATTATGGCCGGCAAGGTCAAGGTGGATGGAGAGCGTGTGGAGAAAGCAGGCGCGCCCACGGCCGTCGATTGTGTTTTAGAGGTAGACCAAGGACCGCGGTGGGTCAGTCGCGGAGCGTTCAAGCTGTTGAAGGCGCTGGATGTCTTTGAAATCGACGCGTCGGGCCGCGTTTGTGTGGATATTGGGGCCTCGACGGGAGGCTTTACGGATGTATTGCTAAACGCCGGGGCGAAAAAAATCTACGCTGTGGACGTGGGGTATGGTCAGCTTCACTCTCGGCTCGCCGCCGATCCCCGAGTGCTGATTATGGACCGAACCAACGCCCGTTTTTTGACGCCCGACCGGTTTGACCAGAGGATAGAGCTCCTGGTCTGCGACGCTTCGTTCATTTCCTTGCGCCTTTTGCTTCCGGCGATGGACGCGATCTTGTTCCAAGAACCCGAAAATCCAGAGAAAGAGAAAGGGGACATTGTCCCTCTGAACGCCGTCCTTCTGATAAAACCTCAATTCGAGGCGGGGCGGGAACGCTTGGGGCGGGGCGGGGTGGTGCGCGACCCGAAAGTGCACGTGGCCGTCGTGGAGGAAGTGCTGGATTTTGTCGTCCGTGAGACCCGTTTGTGTCCAGCGGGACTGTCTTGGTCGCCGGTTCTGGGGCCAGAGGGAAATCTGGAGTTTTTGTGCCACTTGATTCGCGCCGCCCCCAACATCGATGTCAACATTGACGCCAGCTTCGACATAAACGCCGTGATAGACGCGGCTCACCAGGAACTACTGAGGAAAGAATAAAAGCAAAGAAGATGAATTTTATAATGAAGAACTTGGGAATGATCATTAACGCGCACAAACCTGAGGCCCTGGAGATGGGGCGCCGCCTCGTACACCGCTGCAAAGAGGAGGGGATCCCTCTTCTTTTGCCCCATCATGAGGCCTCGATGTTGACAATAGAGGGAACCTCCGACGAAGAATGGCTTAAAACCGTCGATATCGCTTTGGTAATAGGCGGCGACGGGACTTTCTTGCGGGCGAGCCGCTACATCATGGAGGCGGGAATCCCCCTTTATGGTATCAACCTGGGACACCTGGGCTTTTTGGCCTCCGGCAAACCGGAGGAAGCCGAGCGGGATCTGAAACGCATCGTAAACGGGGAATACGAATTGCTCGAACGGCCTCTTTTGCACTGTACGCTTTTCCGGGACGATAGGCCCCTCCATGAGATGTACGCTTTAAACGACGTGGTGTTGACCAAAAACGCCATCGCACGTCTCTTGCACATCGAAGTGCGTTTCAACGACAAATTCTTCGGAGTCCTGCCTGCGGATGGGGTTATTATTTCATCGCCAACTGGTTCTACGGCCTATGCTCTTTCAGCCGGAGGACCCATCATCCCTCCTCACATGAAGAGCATGTTATTGGTTCCAATCTGCGCCCACACTCTCTACTCCCGTCCTCTTCTGGCCGCCGCAGAGGACACGATCACCTTGACCCCTCGAGGGAGCGGGGTGCGGGAGATCACTTTGACTCAAGACGGACAGTTAGCCTATGAGATTCTTCCGGGCGAATACGTGGAGATTTCCCTGGCGCGAGACCGAACGCTTCGCACGGTCACCATGACCGACAGGACTTTCCTTGATCTGGTGCAAGAAAAATTGGGCTGGGGTCAGAGTATTGCCATGACGGACAAGGAGTGAAGCGCTCGCCGTGCTGAAGCGACTTTCCATCCGAAACGTGGGAGGCATCAGCCACTGCGAACTCTCCTTCGAGAAAGGCTTCACTGTTATCACCGGTGAAAGCGGCGCGGGGAAGAGCAGCATCGTCCGTGCTATCGAGCTGGCGTCGGGAAAACGCGGACAGTCCGCCCTCATTCGCGCCGGAGAAGAAGAGGCCGCGGTGGACGTGGTTTTTCAGACGGACTGTCGATTATCAGGCCTGGATGAAGAACAGCAGCCCGCCGAAGGAACGTTTTTCGCGAAACGCAACTTGTCACGCAGTGGTCGAGGACGCGCGATCCTCCAGGGAAGTCAGGTGCCCGTCGTTCTCTATGCGTCGTCGGTCGCCCAGTTGGTTCACATTCAAAGCCAGTTCGCACAACTGGAACTCCTGGACGCCGGGTGTCAGTTGACTATGGTGGATTCCTGCGGGCGCCAGGAACTGCGCGACGCTCTGAGCGAACTTCGAAACGTCTTTGAACAAGCCAGAATCAAAGAACGCGAGTTGAAAGACATCGCCACCCGCCGAGCGGAAATCGAGCAACGATACTCCAACGCCGCCGAAGTCGTTCCTCTGGTGAAAAAAGTCGATCCCACGACCGGACTGGAGGCCTCCTTAGAAAAAGACATTAGCGAACTCTCCAGCCGATTGACCGGCTTGGGCAAGATTGCCCAAGCTCTTGACCATCTGACCGGCGGCCGGTCCGAACAGGGGCTTCTGGACGCTATGAACAACGTGGGCGGAACCCTGATCGAGTGCTTGCCCTCCGAGGAGGGAGAGATGGCGGCGCGCCTCTTGCGGGAAGGGCTGCAAAGTTTTCAGGACATCGCCGACCTCGCGCGAAGCCAGGCAGGGTCCCCCGATGCCTTAAGGCGGGAGATCGAGGCTTTGGAACAACGATTGGGGGCGCTTCGCAAACTAAAGCGCCTAGCCGGGGCAAAGAGCGAAGAAGACCTGTTAGCCTACTGCCAGGGGTCCACAGAGGGTATGTCCTGGTTGGAAGAAAGTTATGACCGATTGGAGAAAGTCGCTCAGGAGGCTCGAGAGCTGCGTCGCCGCGCCAACCAAGCGGCTATGACTCTGCGCGAGGAACGCAAAAAAGCCGCTGAGACCTTGGAGGAACGGGTCAACGCGCTCTTTGAGGACTTGGCGATGGATGGCGTCGGCTTCGTGATACGTTTCGTCGAGCTGCCCAAGCTCCGGCGGGACGGAGCGGATGGAGTAGAGTTCACCCTCTTTACGGATAAACGCAGTGGAAAGGTGGACAAAATCGCCTCTGGAGGAGAATTGAGTCGCTTGCTTCTGGCCTTGCAACTTTCACTGCCCGACGAGTGGCTGCCTCCCACTCTGGTCTTCGACGAGGTGGAAGCAGGTTTGGGAGGGCGAGCTGCCGTGCTTTCCGGCCTCAAGCTCCAGGAGCTTTCACACCGGTGTCAGGTGCTGCTGGTAACCCACGAAGCCTCTATCGCCGCTTTAGGAGACCGGCATTTCGTCGTGCGCAAAGAGGACGGTGAGTCCCACTCCCATGAGGTAGAGGGCGAAGAGCGTGTCCGAGAGGTGGCCCGTATGCTCTCCGGCGACCCTGATCTTCCAGAGGCCCAAGAACACGCCCGTCGCCTACTGCGTTTGCCATAAATTTGAGACGTCTGAATTTTGCGCCAGCCGCTCTATAAATTACCCTCTCCCTTCATTGGCTGAACATCTAAACACGGCGGGTCGTGTCTTAGTGTCTTTCTTAGTGTCTTTCTTAGTGTCTTGCTTAGTGTCTTTCTTAGTGTCTTGCTTTGTGTCTTTCTTTGTGTCTTGCTTTGTGTCTTGCTTTTTTTTGACATACTCCCACGATTAAAGTTGTGGGATTCTAAGATCGACAAAAACAGCCCACTGAAACCGGTCTTACGTCTTCTCCTTTAAAAGTGGATGTCCCCACTCTGAGAATATTTACAGCCACATTAATATCCCGGTCGTGTTCCGCCCCGCATCTCACGTTGATAAGCCATAAAAGGAGTTTAATATGAAAAAGGAGGTTAATATGAAAGTAGACATATGACAAGAAACCAAATACAAAACAAACGCCGCCATTGGCGGCGTTGCGGTTTTCATCCAATCTCAGCCAACGGCTAAGCCGTTGGCTTTCTCATCACTTTATTGTAAGCTGTCTTTATTTTAACAAAAATCATTTCGGAGATACAGAAGATCGAAGGCGTTTAAAGCGCCGATATGTCCAATAAAATTGTCTTTCAAGAGTTTAAACGTATTTTTATGACACGAAATTTGAGTTATGATTGCACGAGTGCTTTGAAGTAGTTTGAGGAACTTGCGAGGGAGTAAAGTGGAAAAAATTTTAAAATATCTCGGCAATGCCACGGAAAAATTTTTGGCCGTGTTGGGTATGCGTTTAGGACTTCGGACAAGACTTATCGTCGTTTTTCTGGTCATTAAGGTCATTCCTCTCATTACCCTATCCATTATCGCGTGGCAGCAAATTATTACACTAGGACAGATGCTACGAACCAAGGCTATGAACGACTCTACTGTAGCTCTGAACGCCAACGCTATCGAAAATGTCGAACGCATGACGACAGATATGGCATCAAGGGTCGCCGAGTTTCTTTACGGGCGCGACGACGACATTCTTTTTCTCTCTGGCATGAAACCGTCGGAGGAACTCTACCGCCAATTCATCGACAGCAACACCAGGAGGCTCGTCAAAGAGAGCAAATGGAAACTCGCCCCCGATGGTATGTCCTGGGTTCCCGCCCTCTCGGTGTTTCCCCAAGAGGGCGGAGGCGTGTCCACCAACCCCGAAAACAACGATGTCGTGGACGGGGCGAGTTATCACTATCGCCCGCCAGAGAGCTTCGAATATAAAGACATTCCCCTTTACGACGAGATAACATTCGTCGCCCTCGACGGAATGGAGAAAATCAAACTGCTCTCATCGTCGCCGCGCAAAATTTCTTACCCTATGAGCCCGGAGCTGGGGAATATCGCCGAAAGCAAGAACACTTATGTGGGTGGAGAAGTCTATTTCGAGGAGTTGAAAAAGCTCAGACCCGGTGAGATATACGTGTCGGATGTGGTCGGCGCTTATGTGAGATCGCATTTTATCGGCATGTATACGCCCAAGCAGATGATCGTAAACCTGATCAACGTGGAAATCGCGGGGCTGAACGGCATGGAAGCTCCCAATCGCGCCACTGGCCTCATACAAAGCCTGACGAATCTGAAAAACAGTGAGATACCGGCATTGTCCATTCCAGAAAATGACTATCAAGAAGTGAATAATCTAACCCAAAAAGCCGTGAGGGATCGACTTGAGGCCATAAAAAACACCGCGAAGGCCAAAGGATTCGAGGACAGGCTAGAGGCGTTGATCCAGCGGGTGGAGGCGGTCCGCTTCTACCCCGAACAGGAAGCCTACGCCGGCAAGGAAAATCCGAACGGAAGGCGTTTCGAGGGCATCGTCCGCTGGGCTACTCCGGTGACGGACGACGGATCCAAGACGGGCAATATCATCGGCTATGTCACGTTTGCCCTGAATCACGACCACATCATGGAGATAACGGACCACGTTACCCCCATGAGCAATCGCTATACGGAACTGCCCAGCGCTTACGACGGAAATTACGCCTTCATCTGGGACTATCAATGCCGCAACATCTGCCATCCCAGACATCACTCGATCGTAGGGTTGGACCCGGAGACCGGGACTCCTGAAATTCCGTGGCTCGAATCTTCGATCTATGAGGATCTGCTCAAAAAAATCGGGGGAAATGATTTGAAGGACCTGGAGGAAAACTGGCCTACGCTCCTCAACCAGCGGCCCACCTCTGAACTCATCAAAGGGCAAAAAACCTTCGACGGGCAATCAAGAACAAAGAGGCCGGCTTTGCCTCTGACTCAGGCGGGACTGGTGGGACTCGATGGACGTTACCTCAATACGGCTCCTCAGTGCACGGGTTGGATGGACCTGACGAAAGATGGAGGGTCCGGTTCCTTTTACATCCTCTGGAGCGGTCTGTATAAGCTCACCACCGCTGCCGCGATTCCTTACTACACCGGACAGTACGCTCCGTCGGAGGCCAATGGATTCTCCAAACGCGGTTTCGCCATCGTGACCATTGGCGCGGGACTCGAAGACTTCCAGGCTCCGGTTAGGGCGACGGAAACGGCACTTGAATCGGTCGTCGAGGATAACCTCAAAAGTACGTTCGCGCGGCTCATGGCAACCACCTTGATTCTGATCGCTGCAGTGATGTTCGTGGCGATATGGATCGCGTCGTTCCTAACGGACAACATCACCCGGCTTATCGAAGGTATCTCCCGTTTCAGAGCTGGCGAAAGACAATTCCGTTTTAACACCACGATGAAAGACGAGTTCGACATCTTGGCAAACTCCTTCGACGATATGGCCGACAGCATTGTGGACAGCATGAACAGCCCTCTAACCATCACCGATATGAACCTCAAAATCATCTACATGAACGAATACGGGCTTACGTACCGGGAGAAGACCTTGGACCAGGTCGTGGGTTCTCCTTACATCGAGAACAACATCTATCCCTTCGGCTCAAAATACTGCCCACTGACGGCGCTCCAGGAAGGACGCGAGGCGGAAGTTTACTACCACGAAAATGCCAACCAATATATCCATGGCACTGCCTATTATTTATTGGATAAAAATGGTGAAAGGATTGGCTATATCGTGGTGACCACCGATGTTACCGAGATGCAACAGGCGAGGGAGAAAGCAGAACAAGCCAGCCGCGCGAAGAGCGATTTCCTTTCAAACATGAGCCATGAGATGAGGACCCCAATGAACGCCATCATCGGAATGACCTCCATCGGCAGGTCGGCGTCAAACATCGAGAAAAAGGATTACGCCTTCGCGAAAATCGGAGACGCCTCGGCACATCTTTTAGGGGTTATTAACGATATTCTCGACATGTCGAAAATAGAGGCAAACAAATTCGAGCTTTCTCTGGTGGAGTTTTCTTTTGAAAAGATGCTCCAAAAGGTGGTGAACGTCATCAACTTCCGCGTGGAGGAAAAGGGGCTGAACTTCTCCGCCCACCTAGATGGCGCCATTCCCCGCACACTGATTGGGGACGATCAGCGTTTGGCTCAGGTGCTGGCAAACCTGCTTTCCAACGCCGTAAAGTTCACACCGGAAGGAGGATCTATTCGACTCGACGCCTGCCTCCTCAAAGAGGAAAACGGCAAGTGCGCCATCCAAATGAAGGTCATAGATAGCGGCATAGGAATCAGCTCGGAACAACAGCGCCGATTATTCCGCTCCTTCGAGCAGGCCGAAAGCAGCACATCCCGCAAGTTCGGCGGAACGGGGCTCGGACTCGCGATTTCCAAGCGCATTGTCGATATGATGGGCGGCAGAATATGGGTAGAATCCAAGCAAGGAAAAGGTTCCACGTTTGCCTTCACCATGGAAGCCGCTCGAGGCGCCGAAAAATACGCCAGCCTATTGCGCCCAGGGGTGAACTGGGAAAATATCCGGGTATTGGTGGTCGATGACGACTTAGAGGTTTGCCAATACTTCTCCGAGATCGCGAATCAATTGGAGGTCGCTTGTGACACGGCCACCGGAGGCAAGGAAGCCCTTACCTTCATTGAAAAGAACGGTCCTTATGACATTTATTTCGTGGATTGGAAAATGCCCGACATGGACGGGATCGCTTTTTCCAGGCGAGTCAAGGAGAAATGGAAGGATAAGTCTGTGGTGGTGATGATCTCCGCCGCAGAGTGGAACGCTATAGAAGACGAGGCGAAAAGCGTAGGAGTGAATAAATTTTTACCGAAACCCATCTTTTCCTCAGACATCGCCGACTGTATCAACGAATGTTTGGAGGCGGTTGGCTCGGAAAGTACGCCGGCGGGGGAAAAAGGGGAAGACGGCGACGATTTTAAAAATCGCCGCGTTTTGCTGGTGGAGGATGTGGAGATTAATCGCGAGATCGTCTTGGCCCTCCTTGAACCGGTGAATTTGATGATCGACTGCGCGGAAAACGGTGTCGAAGCGGTGAAAATGTTTGCCGACGCGCCGGGAAAATACGAGATGATCTTCATGGACATGCAGATGCCAGAGATGAACGGTCTGGAGGCCACTCGGCGCATACGAGCTATGGACGCGCTCAACGCGAAGACAATCCCCGTCGTGGCCATGACCGCCAACGTTTTCCGCGAGGACATTGAAAATTGCATAGAGGCGGGCATGAACGATCACATCGGCAAACCCTTTAATCTGGAAGAAGTTTTGATCAAATTGCGCAAATATCTCTCTTGAGCGGGGTGTAAGATGGGATTTTTCGAGAAGGTGATCGACGCCGCGCATAAATGTGAAAACGCTTCGGTGTCGAAGTTGGTTTTAGGTTGGCACGCCAGCGTCGTCGTTGCCGACGACGGTCGATGGGGCGTTGGGTGCGTACCCAACTCTCTGAAAGAAGCCCACACGGCCCGGGAGTCTCATACGACCCAATTGCTCGAAGGCTCCCTTGTCCAACTGGCGGAATTGATCGTCTCTCCCTTCCCCCAAGAATTTGCGGCGGCCACGGCGGCTTGTTCGGCGCTTCTGCCGTTTCCCGACGGCGGGTTCCGTCTGGACGTCATTATGCCCTGCGCCCGGGGAGATAGAGTGGCCGTACTGGGGTACGAGCGGGAACTGGTTTCCCTGATGCGGGACTGGGGTTGGAAGCTGGCCATCTTCGACGACAACCGTCAGGGACCGGACTGTTTCCCGCAAAAGGATTTTCCATCGGCAATCCAGGAAGCGGAGTGGGTATGGCTTTCACCCGAGGCCATACGCGACCGTTGGTTAATCTCCACAGCGGACGTCTTGATGGGGAAAAAAGGCTGTTTTCTCCAGGGGCCCGGATTGCCCTGGTTGCGCGAGTGTTTCGCCTCTATGAACGTTACCCACCTCATTGCCCCTCAAGCGGCAGGTGACGTAGAAGCCATCTGCGCCCGTCTCTCCGCCGGAGGGGATCCTTGGCTTTGCCCCGACCTGGAATGGCGCGTTCATTTCACCTACACAAGCTGAATAGGAGACGCCCGTCAACCGAGCGCCCCCTGTCCTGAGAAGAGCTCTTTAGCTCTTTAAGGGCGAGAACTCCGCCTTGCAGACAGACTTGAACATATCAAGGGACATGCTGCCCAGGTCGCCTTTGACACGCTCGCGGACCGCGACCTGACGCGACTCCACTTCTTTGTCCCCGACCACGATCATGTAGGGTACTTTTTGCAGTTGAGCGTCTCGTATTCGCTTACCCAGTTTCTCGTCTCGACCGTCGATCTCCACCCGCAGACCCCAGCCTTTGAAGATCTCGGCCAGCTCTTGGACAAACTTTTCGTGGGATACGCAGTTCTCAGGGGAGGCGGACCCTGAGGTTTGGATGGGAATGAGCTTGACCTGCACTGGCGCGATCCAGAACGGGAATGCTCCTGCGTAGTGCTCGATCAGGATACCCAGGAACCGCTCGACGCTGCCCAAGACCGTCCGGTGCAGCATGACGGGACGGTGCTCTTTCCCATCCGCCCCCACGTAGGTCAGGTCGAAGCGCTCCGGCATTTGGAAATCGAGCTGGATGGTGCCGCACTGCCAGGTCCTGCCGATGCAGTCCTCCAGATGGAAGTCGATTTTTGGCCCGTAGAAGGCGCCATCGCCCTCGTTGACGCGATAGGGTATTTCGGAGGACTCCAGGGCCTCTCTCAGAGCATCCTCCGCCGCCTCCCATTGTGCGGCCTCCCCCATAGAATTTTCTGGGCGGGTGGAAAGCTCAACCCTGTAGTTGAAACCGAACACGTCCTTGTAAATGTAGTCGCACAGGGCCATGATTCCGATCACCCCTTGTTTGACCTGATCGGGCGTGCAGTACAGGTGAGCGTCGTCCTGGGTGAAACAACGCACGCGCATCAGTCCGTGCAAAGCACCGCTGCGCTCGTGGCGGTGCACAATGCCCAGCTCCGCCATCTTGAGGGGCAGGTCCCGGTAGCTATGGATCTGAGATTTGTAAACCAACATTCCGCCGGGGCAGTTCATCGGCTTTATGGCGAAGGGCTTTTCGTCGATCTCCGTGAAGTACATGTTTTCCTTGTAATGATCCCAGTGCCCAGATTGGAGCCAGAGGGAACGGTCTAGGATGAGAGGAGTGCGGATTTCATCGTAACCTCGTTTCGTGTGTTCGCGGCGCCAGAAGTCCAGCAAACAGTTGATGATGACCATTCCCTTGGGGTGGAAGAAGGGAAACCCCTGCCCTTCGTCGTGGAGGCTGAAGAGATCCAGTTCCTTACCCAGCTTCCGATGGTCGCGGAGCTTTGCCTCTTCCAGCCGCCGCAGATGTTCCTTCAATTCCTCCGGCGTGGCGAAGGCCGTCCCGTAAATTCGGGTCAACATGACGTTCTTTTCGTTGCCGCGCCAGTACGCGCCGGCCAGGGAGAGCAGTTTGAAGTTCCGAAGCCAGGACGTGTCCGGTACGTGGGGCCCTCGACAGAGGTCTACATAGTCTCCTTGTTTGTAGATCGACACGGTAGGGACATCCAGCTCCGAAATCAGCTCCACCTTATAAAGATCCCCGCGCTTCTGGAAAAATGTCAAGGCCTCGTCTTTTGCCATATCGACCCTTTCGATTTTCTCCCCTGAGCCGGCCAATTTGCGCATCTCCTCCTCGATCGCGGGCAAGTCCTGATCCGTCAAGGGAGTTGGAAGGTCGATGTCGTAGTAAAATCCATCTTTAACGCAGGGGCCGATTCCGAACTTGGCTCCTGGATGGAGCCTTTCGACCGCCTGAGCCATTAGGTGCGCCGTGGAGTGGCGCAAAATTTCGAGCCCTTCTTCCGAAGTCGCCAGTACGGGCTCGATAGCAAGAGCGGAATGAACGCCCTCGTTCTTCGGAAAAATCTCCCGACTGAGGTCCAACAACTCCCCTTCCACCTTACCCGCCAGAGCTTTTTTCAAGAGCCCCAACTCGGCCAAGATTTCGGACACCCTCACCGATTCCTTCCGCAACTCGCAGGACTTCCCCTTGTTCTCGAACTTCAACATCTCCATTATCCCCCAATCCAAATATGAAACAATCCAAATATGAAAGTATAAAAATATCCCCGCCGCCTCCACTTATGGAGACGACGGGGATACCCATCTGTCGCGGTTCCACTCCATTTCCATTCCCTCGGTCCCGTCAGAAACGACTTCACGGGGCAGGGAATAGCTCTCAAATCCGCTGTAAGGGGCGGATCCCCGGCGTTTTATCCGGTCTTATAATGTGAGATTCAACCTGGCCTCAACGTCCGCTCGGAGGGGGTCTTCGCTTCTTTTACGCGGCAAGAACTCTCAGCCTCTGGTTCTCGCCTCTCTGTGCGTAAATTTAAAATAACTTGCAAGCTACTCGTCCTCTTCATCGCGCCTATTTCAGATCATTCTCGATCATGCGAGACAGAATAACACCGAAACTTTTTTTGTCAATCACAAAAATCCACAACTTATTAAGAAAAAAATATTAAGAAAAAAACAGGATTAGAGGACGAGTCCCTTGTGGGTTTTTTAGGTTGAGGGGCAAAGCCTCATGGTTTTTCTTATGCCATAAACTCGTTTTTCGGCGGCTCCTTGGTGTCAGGTTTTTGTTCTGCTGGCGCTTCTCCTTCCGTTTCTTTTTTCTCAGATTTTTCTTGGGCCGGAAGTTCTTCTCCGTTCATCAGCGCCTCAAATTCCTTGCCGTCTAAGGTTTCTCGTTCCAGCAAAATGACCGCGATTCTATCGACCAACGGCCTGTTTTCCGACAAAATCTCCCGCGCTTTAGTGTAACAGGAGTCGATGATCGCCTTGACCTCTTGGTCGATGGCGTAGGCCACCTCTTCGCTATAATCACGGTCCTCGGAGATGTCGCGCCCCAAGAAAATCTCCTCTCGCTTACGTCCCAGTTTCACCAATCCCAGCCGATCACTCATACCCAGCTCCGTCACCATCTGGCGGGCCGTTTTTGTCGCGCGGTCCAGGTCGTTAGCTGCACCGCTGGTCACGTCGCCGAAGATTAACTCCTCCGTCACGCGTCCGCTGAGCAAAATGCTGATACGGTTCAACATCTCCGACCTGGACACCAAGAAACGGTCCTCTTCGGGTAGTTGCAACGTATATCCCAAAGCCGCGTGTCCTCGGGGAACGATGGAAATCTTATGGAGGGGATCGCTCTCAGGCAGTTTCTTCGCTACCAACGCGTGACCTACTTCATGGTAGGCGATAATCTTCTTTTCTTTGTCGCTGATTAATCGGCTCCTGCGTTCCGGGCCAGTCATGACGCGCTCAATACCCTCCTCGAACTCGTCCATGCCGATTTTATTCTTGTTGCGGCGCGCGGCTAGAAGTGCCGCCTCGTTGACCAAGTTCGCCAAGTCTGCCCCCACGAAACCAGGAGTCCGGCGGGCCAATATACCCAGTACCACGCTGTCGTCGATTTGTTTGCCCTTGCTGTGTACCTTGAGAATGGCCTCGCGCCCGTTGACGTCGGGGCGGTCCACCACAATATGACGATCAAAGCGACCGGGGCGCAACAGAGCCGGGTCCAAAATGTCCGGACGGTTTGTCGCCGCGATCAAAATCGTGCTGCTTGCGTCGTCAAAACCGTCTAGCTCCACCAGAAGCTGGTTCAAAGTCTGCTCACGCTCGTCATGACCGCCTCCGAGGCCCGCTCCTCTATGGCGCCCTACGGCATCTATCTCATCCACAAAGATGAGGCAAGGCTGATACCTCTTGGCCTGATCGAAAAGGTCGCGAACACGGGCGGCGCCCACACCCACAAACATTTCGACGAAATCGGATCCGCTGACGCTGAAAAACGGCACGTCCGCCTCTCCCGCCGCGGCGCGAGCCAAAAGCGTTTTCCCCGTGCCAGGAGGTCCCAGCAGCAAAACGCCCCTCGGCACCTTCGCCCCTAAACGGGTAAACTTCGCGGGATCTTTCAAGAAATGAATAACTTCCTGTAACTCTTCTTTCGACTCGTCGCAACCAGCCACGTCCGCGAAGGTGACTTTGGGTCGATTGTCCAGGAATAGCTTGGCCTTGCTCTTCGCGAAGGACATGACCTTTCCGCCGCCACCCTGCATATTGTAAAGAAAGAAGATCCACACCCCGATCAACAGGAGCGTCGGAAAGAGCGAAGACAGAATCGTCACCCACCATGAGGTCTTTTGTGGAGCCTCAATAGTGACCTCGGCACCTTTTTTCGCCGCCTGGGCCGCCAGATCGCTAGCTTCCACGCTATAGGTCAAAAACCTGTTTCCGTCTCTCAACTCACCACGTAACGTCGCGGAACTCGATTCGCCCGGCAACGTGTTGTTTCTAATTGAAAGCGCAACGACCCGTCCAGCCTCTAGTTCCGACAAAAACGTACTGTAGCTGATTTCAATATACTGTGGTTGAGTCTGAGCTGGCGTCAAAAACATGTTCACCAGGCTGACCACCAAAACAATAAGAATCAGGTACAGACCCAGATTCTTCACTACCCGCCCCAAAACATCGCCGCCTCTCCTACCTTATCTTAATCTTAAACCCCATCTTAATCTTAAACCTTATCTTACGCGTAAAATTCAACTTCGTGATTCTAACATAAACAGATGGAACATGAACAAGGAATTAGAACTCTACCGCGCAGATAGATGGTAAATGCCTCCATTTTCCGGCACAATCCAAGCCGTATCCCACCACGAAAACGTCGGGAATCGTAAACCCGCAGTAATCGACGTTCACTGCGACCTCGCGTTTTTCGCGCTTGTCCAACAACACGCAGGTTCTGAGGCTGGATGGCCTTCGCGCGCGTAGAATATCCAAAAGGTAAGATAACGTCAATCCCGTGTCGATAATGTCCTCCACGATTAAAACGTTTTTACCCTCAATGTCGCTACCCAGGTCCTTGAGAATGCGCACAACGCCGCTGCTTTTTGCCGCGTCCCCATAAGAGGAAACCGACATGAAGTCCATTCTCACATCCAAGTCCGGGGACATACAGCGTAGCAGGTCCGACAGAAAAATCACGGCCCCGTTCAAAATCCCCACGGCCAATAATTCCCCTCCTCGCGTCTCGGACACGATTTTCTTCGCCAAAATTCGGACTCGCTCGGTAATCGCTTCTTCGGAAAACAATACTTCGCTTCTCCTGTAGCCGGAAATTTCTTTAGAATTGCCCATCCCGTCACTCTCCGATCAATTCTTTGCCCTAACGCCACACCCAATTGATCCGGTCTCGGCTTCCCAGTACGGATAGCCTTCCATTCCATTGAAACTCGAAACGCTTCTTTCCTCCCATCAAAAACGCCAGCTTCTCGCCGCGCTCGCGGGAAAGCGTCGGAATTTCCAAGCGGCGTCCCATCGCCCGAACCAGAAGAACCCTCTCTCGCAGAGAGAGGGCCCGTACTTTTTCGCGATCAAGGTTACCGCTTTTTTCGTCATTTCCGGTCTTTTTATGGGTGTCGCAAACAATAACAGCCTCCAAAAGAGCGGTGCCGTAACTTTCCTCTTCTCGACGATAATACCCCATTTCCTCGGCGAACGCCACTAAATGATCGACGGCTTTCGCGTTGAGCTTTTTCTCAACGAGGGGGATCAGTTGGTTGCGGAGGAAATTTCGCGTGTGAACCTCGTTCGCGTTGGACTGGTCCTCACGCCAAGAGATTCCGCGGCAACGCAAAATGGCGCGCAGAAAATCCCTAGAACAATGTAATAGGGGGCGGAAGAAAATCCCCCTTTGCTCCGGTATCCCTGCGACGCCACGGACACCCGCCCCACGTAAAAGATTGAACAGCACGGTCTCGGCTACGTCTTCTTTGTTGTGTCCCAGAGCGACGCCCCAAGCACCGCGCTTTCGCGCGACGGATTCGAGAAAAGCGTGACGCAGACGCCGGGCCCCCATCTCCAGAGATTCGCCCCTCTCTAAGAGCCCCGGAACATCGACGTGCCGAACCTCCGACTCCAAGCCCCAACATTGAGCCGCTTCCTGGACGAAACTCGCGTCTTCCTGGGACGCTTCGCCGCGAATGCCATGCTCCAAGTGCGCGACGATGATTTTTCCCTCATAAAAAGTTCGGAACAACCATAAAAGGGCCATGGAGTCGCCGCCCCCGGAGACGGCCAAAACAACAGGGCCCTCTTGTCCCCCTCCGTCTTCGATCCATCCCTGGCGCGTTCCGGTCTCGAAGAAAATCCGACTCAGGGCGTTCAAAGAATACTCGTAAGGAATATCCCGGCTCCGTTCTCGTTCTCGTTCCTCTGGTGGTAGTCGCGACAAGGCTCGGCGGTAAAAGACTTTTTGAGCGAAAACTTCCACATTCTCACCCGAACGTTGTAATCCTAAGAGGTAAATTCTCGAAAGGCATGGAGCGCTTGGGCAGGTGAGATGTCGGCCAGGCAGTCGACTGGGCAACGGTAATTGCGGCAACCCGCCTGAGGGCAGCTCACCCGCGCCTCTCGGAACCAGGGCATACGAAAATCCATCCCGTAGGCGTCCGTAACCCCGAAAAAACCCAGCGTCGGCGTCCCAACCAACGCGGCGAGATGCAGGGGTCCCGTGTCATTGCCCACAGCAACGGAGCAGGTCGCCGCCACAGCGGCCATGAGAGGGAAAGGCGTTTGTCCCACCAAAGTCAGCACTGTGCGGCTCCGCAGAGCCTCCTCGATTTCCCGCGCCGTTCGAGCCTCTGTTTCGCCGTGACCGTTCAGGACCACGCCCCAGCCCTCGGCGACCAAAGGCGACAAGAACTTGATCCAGTGCTGGATAGGCCAGAATTTTTGTGGCTTGCTGGCTCCGATGACGGCGAAGATTTTTTTGTCGGGCAAACCTGAGAGCATCGACTCGGCTTTTTCCCTGTCCTCTGGAAGCACAAAAATCGCCGCTTCATCTCGATTTTTAAAGTCCACGCCCAGCTTATCCAAGCACTCCCAATGCGTGGTTTTGTAGCAGAGCTGCATCCCGCTGTTGTAGCCAAAACGTTGGCGCACCCCGCTAAAAAAAGCGATACTGGCGGCGGCGGCTCCCCGATGCAGGCTGAATAACCACTTGAAGTTCGACGCCCGGATTTCTCGTAGCACGCGGAAAAAATCCCACGGACGTTTCTTAACATCCCAAAAGAGCAAATCATCAATATAAGGCTGTATTTCCAATATCTTGGCATAGTTTAGATGGGTCAAAAACGTCAAATGAACCTCCGGATATTTCATTTTAAATCGATGCGCCGATGCCGCCGCTTGCAGGACGTCGCCGAAGGCGCTGAAACGTATCCACAAAACTTTTTCTCCTGGTTGGGGACGTAGCCCCGATGACTTCCCTTTCGGCATTTTGCGCTCCAACATGACGACTCCCCTCTCTTTCTTGGACACATTTCCATCGTCACATTATCATTCAGATTCGGTTACTCTCGAATCGTCAGGTCATCGAACAATCGTTCGTATTCTTTGACTGCGCGCAGTTGCGAAAAAAACGCGGCACGCTTTTTCAGCTTTTCGACGGGCAGAGGGTGTTTTAAAGCCTCCTCTATGGCCCGTGCTACATCGGAGGCATCTCCGGTCTTCGCCAAATAACCATATTTTCCATCGTCCAATATCTCGGCGGGCCCGCTTTTACAATCTGTGGAAACGACGGAACAGCCGCAGGCCAGAGCTTCGGCCGCGACGTTGCCGAACCCCTCGAAACGAGACGTCATGACGAAAAGCGCCGCGCGTTTCATATACGGAAAGGGGTTAGAAACGTATCCGGGCAACGAGACTCGGCTCGCGAGATTTTGTTTACGCACGAGCTTTTCCAGCATCGCCCTTTGTTTACCCTCGCCTAAAATCAAAAGCCGCAGCTCTGGGCGCCGAGGAGCCAATAGACCAAACGCCCGGATCAATGTCGCAAAATCCTTCTGGACGCCCAAGCGCCCAACGCCCAAAACAACCGTCACCTTTTCCTTAAACCAAGGGTGATCTAGAGGAGCTTCCATTTGGGCGCAGAGTTCATCTGTCAGAACGGGGTTGTAAATGACGCGGATTTTCTCCGACTTGATAAGCCTCAGAGTCCTCATTTCCTCCGCGACGCCCCGAGAAATACAGATGCAGGCTGAAGCGAGCGGATATAAAAGGCGGCAGCGCAGAAAGCGCAAACGCGTTTGCACAGGTCCGCGGTCCAGAGTGAACATGTTACGCTGTGACAGAATAACATGAAAGGAGGCGCGCAATACAAGCCTTGCCAAAAGCGCTCTCATGGAGGTGTAGACGGGAAGGAGAAAATCCGCACGAAAAGCACGGAGGTACATTAATAAGAGAAGAAATGAGCCCTTTAGATCTACAACTTCGACCTTGGGATCCACCTCACGCAGCAGAGGGCCTTTTTTCGCGAATAAAAGCATAATGATACTCTGACCATCTCGCGCTAAACCGTTGGCGAGGCGTAAAGCCGAGCGCGCCGCTCCTCCCTCCCCCAAATCCCGAAGGAGAAAAGCCAGCCGATACTTTCTCCGATTTTTATATTCGAGGCTTTCGTCTTCCCATTCATTCATGCTTCGAGCCATCCAATCATGAAAATTCTATCTTGAACATACCTTGCGTTCTATGTGTAATAGTACAGGTCTTTTATTAAAAATCCAATGATTTTCGCGACATCGTCGCAAAAAAGTTCCTCCCGAGGCGTGAAAATATCTTTTTATAACATAGCGAGGTTTTTCGATGCGTCAAAGGAGAGTCTCTCACCATATTCAAAGGAGAGTCTCTCACCATATTCAAAGGAAAGTCTCTCACCACATTCAAAGGAGGGTCTCTCACCACATCAAGCAAAACATTGACAATTTTATCGGCATTTCAACCTATAACGCCTTCAGATCGCTCATATTTTCTCTATCTTCCTTTGGATCAGCGAGGATTTTATTTTGTCATAAAGCTCTTGCATCATAAACCAAACGATGACCACGATATCATTAAGAAAAATGTCCTTCCGCCAGCGGAAAAAAATCCTTTTGTAACACTGATATGTCCGCCGGTGGGTGAGCGGTGATTTTTCGGCCACGTCGATCATAAGGTCCACTATTTTTTCCGGTTCCAAGCGGCCCCAGGGCGTTTTGAGAAAAGTTCTCCAATACAACCGGTCCATAGCAAATCCCTTCAGAGCTTCCCAAGGCTTGGGACTAAGGATAGCGTGAAGGATAGAATTTGCGATCCTTGGGTCGTTCAGGTCATCGCAGAAGTTGGCGTTTATGAAAACGTGACCATTGTTGAATCTGCCGTCGATGATTTTGATGTCCCCGCGAAAATATGAATTAATCAAGTCCTGGTCCACCGTGTCTATGTAACGTTTGTGGCGCGAAAACCATGGGACGATTTCTTGGGTCAGGTTGTATTTTTTTCTTATCCGATAAAGGTTTATCGATAAAACACCAGCGTTGATATAGGTCGCTTGGTCGCAACCTATATGTTTGAACCTAAACGCTTTGGCGGAAATCCGTCTGTAGGGTTTGTTTGCCGGCCGGTCCAACACTCCAGCCAAAGCGCAATTGTCCACGGCAATATCCCAGAGTTCTCGGATATTCATGTTGACCACCACATCGCAGTCCAGGTAGATCACTTTGTCCAAAAGAAGAACTTCCACGATCAGCAAGCGAAACAATGTCCCAATCGACCACTGCTGCGCCAGCTTTATGGCATCCTCTCCCAACTGCCCCATGTGGGGCATGACATCGTGAAATTCGACACTCTGTCCGTAGGATTCCGCGGTTTCGGTCAAAAGGACACGATTGTGCTCCGTCAGCGTTTGGTCATGCAGAATGTGAACGCGAACGGGGTTCCGTGTTCGTTCGAAAATGGAGGCCATGACGACCCCCGCGTGTCTCGCATACGTGCCCTTCGGGTCGTAGACGGCCAGGACGACGTGAATGACGTCGCCGGCGAGTTTGTTTTCTTCCGATATCTCCAGTCTCTCCATGGGTATTTCCTCCTAAAAAGTTTGTGTTTGCGCGGATTCTTTTTCGAGCATACGCAATATCCAACCGCTTTTAAGCGTATAGGGACACTTAAAGGAAAAGTATATCTTTCTCGCTTAGTCCGGTTATGTCAACGATATCGCTGACCGACATATTACGAGCGAGCATTCTCTGAGCAAGCTTCTCCATGCCTTTTGCCATGCCTTTTACCATGCCTTTTCCATGCCTTCTTTCATGCCCTGCTGTTTAATATCGTCTGCGGAGTCTCGCAACATTAACGGTATATACATAGCTTTCCCCTCGTATTGCATTATCAGCATTTTATCCTTCATATTAATAATGCGCTTAATGAAAAGCAGCAGATCTCGTTTTTCTTCCATGCTCCAGCTCCGTTCATTGAGGAGTTCTACTGTTTTTCGCAGAAAGTTGAATTTTGGGAGTTGTTTTTTATTTTCAGCGCAAACTTCGCGGCATAGAGAACGAGGTCCATGGGGTTATCGCTCGCGAGTAATTCGTCTTCGTCAAGCTCAAACAGTACAAGTAGACATATGGCAAGAAATCAAATACAAAACAAACGCGTTTGTTTTGCCCTTCGTTTTGCTCATGTCAAATGTTCCTTCCGTGATATGATTTTATTAACGTCGACATGGGATAAAATCCTGCGGCATTGCACCTTGAAAACTGGATATAGGCGGTTGTTCGGGGAAGTCCCGAACGTAAAATATCCAACGCCGAACGAAAATAAGAGCTTCATGCTCTTCATGCTCTTTTTGTAGAGTGGGGGTATCCACTCTTAAAGGAGAAGACGTAAGGCCGGTTTCAGTCGGCTGTCTTTGTCGATCTTAGAACCCCACAGGCTTTAGCCGTGGGAGTATGTCAAGTCTTATAAACTTCTCTCCGATGCGCAACCCGCACCACTAGTACAATCAAAACGTCGTCGTGAATCTCGTAGACTACCCGATAGTTGTCAACACGGATACGCCACGTCTCCATACCCTTCAGCTTCTTGCATCCGTGTGGATGGGGATTGTCGGTGAGTTTTTCGGTGGCCTTAATGATTCGGTCTGCATATGCCCTGGGTAGGCTTGCAATTTGTTTCCGAGCAGAGACCTTAAACTCTAGTGAATGAACCGTATTGCGCTTCGTAGTCCTTGATCACTTCGCTCAACGGGCCTGTAGGTTCATCCTTATGCGCTTCGATATAAGCAAGGTCCTCCTCGTCCTCCAGCTCTTCCATGCGGTCTTCGTAGCGTAGGAACTCGATATAATGCATTAATCTCTCAAGTGCGGAAGCGGACAGGTTTTCTATCGCCTGGTGCAGATTTTGACGTTCCGACGTTGCGTTTGGCCTCTCAACTTCTGCTGTCGCTGTGGTCATGGTGTTCCCTCCTTCGTCCCTTTGGCCTCGGCCAGGATCGCGGCCTTCTCGGCAGCTAGACGCTGCTTCTTGGGCTTGACCCCTGGCGGTAGTGGTTTGTGGTTTAACACGGCGGCACGCGGGATGATCCAGGAATTGCCGACTTTTACAGCGCCAGGGAAACGGGCCTCCCTGCAAAGTACACCTGTCCTCTAGACGCATGGTATCCCATCAAGTAAGGAACACATCACGAACCAGAACCAAGCACACTTTGACAACCAGAGGGTAGGCTCGAACCAGGGAATCGGGCCAGCGGGAGAAGGGACCGAACAGTCAAACACAAGAAACCCACGGGAAACGGCCAGCCAGAACAGCGGCGATGAAACTCAATGACTCGCTAGAAGTTGTTTAGGGTATGCTCCATTGTTATAGCTGTATCCACCCGCTCAGGTATTTGATTCACCCCTTAGCCTTCGCGTGTTCCTCCTCCTAAAATAAGCGGGACCGAAGCCCCGCATCTCATGTCTTGGTTGTAACAGTCCGCTTCTGCAAGGAGAAAGATTGTGGTCGATTCTTTCGCACGTCTTTCACACTCGATAAAATACTTACGGGCGGCTTCCGGTATTTAACAAAATTGTTAAAAGGTCCCAAGTCCACTGAAACCCAGTATCCGCCCTTTTTCCGGAAAAACGGAAAAAGTCTTCAACTCGTGCATTTTTTGCCCTAGTTCGAAAACGAAGACTATTCAACAATTTTGGTGAATAGAGTTGGCGACGGGGTTGGCAAACCCAGTATCTGACCTATTTCATAAATTTATGAAATAGGTCCATCACTCACCCCAATTTTGGGGTCAGCGTTTCTGAGGGCAAGGGCAAGTGGATTGGATTGGTTCCGACCCCGTGGCGCGTCCCGAAACAACTGAAACAAAACCTCCCCGTAACCTCCCCGTTGCGCGGGGTTCTTCCGAGCTGAGTGGGTCCTCATTTTGAGGTACCTGACTACCCCGACCGCGTGGATCGACGCGGGGCTCCTTTAGGCCCCCGTTTGCGAGCCTCCAAGACACCCGTTTAAATCCCAAGCAACCCAGAGGACTGCACGAAATGGTGCAGTCAACCTTTGCTGTCGAATGTTCTACTCAGCTTCGAGTAAAACCACGTGGCGTGGATTTAAGGCGCTTCATGCGTGGGGCTCCCTTCTGTGGTTATCCCAATCTCCTCAAAGTTGAGGAGATTGCAGCCAGGCAAACACCCCCCACTCTTGACCTGATACGAAAATTTTTCGTACCAGTCTCTCTTTATGGCGCCCCCAAACGGAAACAGAAAATTCCGCGTGTCATCCTTTGTCATACTTTCCGTTGGTGAGGCTTGGTTAGAATGATCAAAAGTGATATTTTTGAGCCAGTTGAGGATTGTTCCACCAGGGGTGTAGATTTTTTCTACATCCTTTTCATCCCGACTTCATCCCGACTCAGCTCAATCTGCCATTTTAAAAGTTCATAGAGGTATAAATCTGTTTAGCCTCCCTTGTGCCTTCTCAGACACTCTAGAAGTGTCTAATCGCCAAAGAGGCATCAGTTCCTCCCAAAGATTTAAAACACGTTCTGAGGCGTTTTGGAACGTCGGTACGGCATTGTGGGCTGGATTACCTCAAGGGGTCCATACAGAGTGGAGACCTTTGTCAGATGGTCGAGTTCGGGGTCTGGTTATGTATTTGGTGAAGGTTGATCGAATATCGGGCCTCGTCCCTGAGTTGAGCCAACTTGTCAAGGTGGTTTTCGAGCGTGAGTTGTGACGCTTCGATCACAGGCGCCCGGAGCTCAGCAATTCTTGCCGTAATCTTGCCGTCGTCCATCATCTCTTTTGCCTTACGGTTCACGGTCGCTGCTTTCATTCTTTATGCTTTTCCTTTATGCTTTTCGTGCGCTCGGCAAAGATTGCTTCGAGGTCCTCTGTTGGGGTAGAAATTGTCTGAATTGTCGTGCTCGATTTAATCGAGCCTATACGCTATCTGATAAATTTATCAAATAGTTCCACAGACGCCACACTGGCCTCAAATTTGAGGTCAGCTGTCCAAAATTGGCTACCCAAAATTGGGGAGCGAAAACTTGAAAAGTTGTCTGAAAATTCTCGCCACGCCAACTTTGGATTGGCTGTTTTTTGTTGATGGGGCGTTTCCCGAATTTCGCTCCTGAAAAATCAGGAGCGAAAAATCGAGTTGGTAACGGTTGTCACGCTACCAAGCGCAATCTGTCGCAATCCACGCCACGTTGACTTCCACAGAGAACTCGCAATGGGATAGGAGGACGCTCCAAAATTGGAGAGTCGAAAAAACTGGATCGGCTTCCACAGAAAGGAGGTGAATACGTTTCGACTCCTTTGGACTTTCTTGTGTTTGACCGTTCGGTCCCTTATCCCGCTGACCCGATTCCCTGGTTTGTGCCTACCCTCTGGTTGTCAAGGTTCGTTTTTTATTTGTTATTTCTTATTTGCAAAATAGTATATTCCTTTTTGGCAAATCACAATAGACAAAAGTCCCTATTTTAATTTGTCAAAAATGAATTATCATAAGTTTAGGAGGTGGTTCAAGTGCCGAGATGGACAGATAAAAATCGTAACCCCTTGGGAAAACTGCGTTCTGGAGCAGGTTTATCGCAAGCAGAGGTGTCTGTGAAACTAGGGATTGGAATACATTCAGTAGTAAGGTATGAATCAGGGATTAGTGATCTAACAATACGGCTTGCCGAACAAATGTCGGCGCTTTATGGTGTTCCTTTTGAGGAAATACGAAAGGCCGTTGCAGAAACTGAGAGGCCAAAAAGCAAACACAAGAATCGAATCTTGAACAAAAGCGACAGAGAAGAGGAGCCAGCATGACAACGGCGACAATGGAACGACAAAATTTGCATCAGGTAATAGACACGCTTTCAGACGATGCTGTAGCGGAAATCAGCCGTTATGTGGTTTCTCTTCGAGAAATTCCGAACGCGAGAACGCGAGAATCAATGCAAGAACTGTCAGAGGGGCGGCCCTTTTTTTAGGGCTCCCCAAATCCAATAATCATCATCTCTGTGGGTATTGATCGAGGAGTGGAGGAACGCCACCTGAGATGGTATCATTGGATAATGCCTACTGTCCCCAATTTTGGGTTGATGATTACCGGGTAATCTACGAGATTTATGACGATGTTTTGATTGTGTTAGTGGTACGAGTCGCGCATCGGAGAGAAGTTTACAAAACTTAAACACAGAAAGGAGCTCCTCGCATGAAGCGACTCAAGATCTACCTCAATATGTCGGTAATCAGCCATCTGGACGCACCGGATGTGCCGGACAGAGAAGTCGATACGAAGCGACTCTGGGAGGAAATACGGAAGGGTACGTTTGAAGTGTTTATTTAACCTGTGGTTATGGAGGAAATTGACGATTGCTCGGAGCCGAAATTGTCTTACCTCCAGGAGCAAATGGAGTTAATTGATTACGCACTTTTGGAAAAAACCGAGGAAGTCATAAAATTGGCGGAGCGATACGCGACAGAGGTATTGAAGAAAAAGAGTTTTGCCGCTTACGATAAAGCGATTCTCATCCAACGGCTGAAGCCGTTGGATGAGAATCGCTTTATCGTAACGCCTTTCACTGCAAATGCTTTGTCTGTTTGAGCAGTGACGGAAGCCATTGTTTCAAGAAAACGAATCGAACCTGCCGCTTTTAAGCGCATAGAGACATTTAAAGGGAAAGTATATCTTGCTCGCTTAGTCCGGTTATGTCAACGATCTCGCTGACCGACATATTACGAGCGAGCATTCTCTGAGCAACCTTCTCCATGCCTTTTTCCATACCTTCTTTCATACCCTGCTGCTTAATATCGTCTGCGGAGTCTCGCAACATCAACGGTATATACATAGCTTTTCCCTCCTTGTTCTCCTCTTCCAAAATTTCCTT
>JAIRYN010000002.1 GCA_031267575.1 Synergistaceae bacterium
GCGTCCATATTAAGAGTTTCGGAGGTTATGTTCGCCATCTCCGGTATGTCTTTTTGATATTCCGCGTACAGCGCGAAAAGGACAACGTGTTTAGCGTCGATTTCCATGTTTCAATTCACGCGTCTTTTGTCACTCGCATCCCAAGTATAAGGTGAAACGATTGAGTTTAAGGCTGTCATGGTACGATTCCCTGGCCTATGCCGTACCTCTCTTTCAGAGCGTCCAGGCGGCGGTTGAATTCGTTATTAATTTGTTTGGAGATCACGTCAAATTCGGAATCAAGCCCGCGTATTTTGCCTTGAATCCAAGCCTCTCTAGCAGCTTTGTCATTTTCATCTGACTTTTGCTTATGCCAATCCTTCAGAACCTGATATTCCTCTTCAAGACTCATCAAAATACAGTCCTTTCAACCGGTTTCAGTCGGCTGTCTTTGTCGATCTTACAATCCCACGGCTTTAGTCGTGGGAGTATGTCAAGGTACGATATACACCAATCTCTTGACCTCTTGACGAGCAGAGGGTTAAAGCATAATCTCTCCCATCCAGTAAAAACCCCACTTGCCCGCCTGTTGGGAGAGAATGGGCATGTCAGCTTCGTACCAGGTGAAACCATTGTGGTTAACTTGCTTCGTTAGATCATAAAGATTCGCCCTCAGCACGTCCATGGGACGCTGTGCCTCTCGCGTTATCATCTGATGCCACCCCTTGCCGTTCCACGCATAGATCACCTTGGGCTGGTTTCCTCTCCAAGCGACGGGAATCCCCGGCCGGCGCAAAATTCCCACACGGTCCACGCTGCTCTTCCACTCGCCCAACGCCATAAAACGACCATTGAAAAGCCAGTCCGGCATGTAGGTCGAGAGAGCGCCCGACGCAATGGGCTGCGTCATCGGCGATTGACGCGCGGCAATAGTCGGGGCTGGAAAAAGCGTCGCGCTCGACGAGATTTGAAGGGAGTTCGTATACGGCTGCAAGCCCGCCATAGAGGGAAGCACAGACCCTACAATATAATGAGTCGGCGTGAGGTTGGGACCAGCGAAGGTCCCGTACACCCACACGTTATCTTTGTTCCGAGTTACGGGATAGCCGTCGAAGGTGGCGTACCAATCGGGCGGCGTGTTGTAGGGCTTGTACACGTAGAAACGCATCCCCGCGTAAGACGGCTGCTCCACCAACAGCGGCTCCGCCAGATAGAGCTTGGCAGCCGCGGGCGACGCCATCCCCACTAAAACACCCAGACCCGCCAGGCATAACAACAGACGCTGTAACCTCAAAATTTTTCCCATTCTTAAAATCACTTCCTATAATGTATTAAAGTAAAAAGCCTAAAGTCAGAATAGCAAAAAGAGGTTCTTTTAGGAGCTTAAAATACTTACAGTGTAACCGTTATTCGATTAAAGCATTATATCGTTTTAAAATAGACTCCGGCTGTTCTTCTACGTCGTCGGCAACGGGCGAAAAAGCCGGAAAGCTGGGTGGTACGTAGACCGGAGGTTGCTCCGCGTCGCCGAAAATTACGGGCGTTGTGGGTTCCGGCGGTACGTAAACCGGCACACGGGGCAGCAGAGGATCCACGGGCGGGCGAGTGGGGCGCGCTGTGGCCTCCGGAGCGCCGGGAGGAACGACCACCACGCCGTTGGATACCGTCTCAACGGGGTACACCTGAGCCGGCCGCCGTGGGTCCCACAGGGCCTTACGATCTCCCTCGCCGTTGGGATACGTCACGACCCGAACGAAAGGAGGAAACGCCGGGTCCAGTTCCAGAGCCCGCGCGTAGAAAAATTGGGCTTGTTCCATTTGCCCGATTTTCTCATGGGCCATGCCGTACCAATACCAGGCATAGGGATTGCGGCGTTCTTCCTGGACAGCTCTTTGCAACCAAGGACGCGCCTGACTGTATCGTTTCGCCTCCATCAGGGAAATACCCCTCTCCAAAAAACTGAGTGCCATCGGCGCGGGAACCGGCTGCGGACGGACGGGTTTCTTTGTCGCCTTTGCCGGTCTTTTTTTCACTTGCTTTTTGACCGGAGCCTTACGAACGGACTTCTTGCCCTGCTTCTGTGTATTCTGGGGCTGAGAAACGATCTCGTCCGCGGAAACGTTGCCGTTGGCGCGCGCCTCCGTCCCAAAAGCGAAAAAAACGCAACCCAAAACTAACGCAAACAGACAGCGTAAGATACGTTTCTTCTTTCCGATAAAAACGCTCATGGTTTTTTTGTCTCCCATTTCATTTGTAATACCTCGGGCCGATGAAATTTCATGACAAGATCGTCCAATTGGATGGGTTCCTTTTTGTTGTCCTGAACCACCAACACTACGGCGGTTCTTTCCTGCACATTAAGCACCCTGACTTTCCCGATGCTCACCGGGATGACGGCCACGGGATTTTCCGGGTCGACGGAGATATAGGTGTCGCTCCGCACCACCTCCAGAACGTCTCCAACCTTGAGGGTGTCTTCTCGTCCGATGGAGATAATGTACTCCCGCCGCTTGCGCGTGGAGTTCGCAGTCGGAGAGATGACGCGGCCCACATTGATGGCATAAGGGTTGAAAGGGGGTTCACCGGCTTCGTACATTCCGGGGTCGTTGCGCTTCAACACGATGGAGATATGGCTCATCGCCTCATGGTAACCGTCTTTTACGGCGTTTTTGATCGATTGCCAATGGGACGTACCGGCGAACTGCTTCCACGTGAGGCGGCTCATCTTCTGTCCTTGGCCGGTCCCACGGGTCAGACCGAGGACATCAAGACCGTCCTTGAAAGGAATGGGCAAAGAGGTGATCCGCGTGTCGATCCAGAACAACTTATCATCTCCGGGACCGAAGGTGTAACGCTTGTCCCGCCCCACGGCAATGCGAGTGGCGAAGGGTTCGGCGTTGACCGCGTCGAAGATTTTGACGCGCAACTTCACCGCGCCCGTTTCCACCTTCCCCACAACCTCCCGCTCTTTCAAGATGGCGCTATAAAGCTCCATCCGTATCGCCATGTCGCCGTCCCGGTGAGGTCGGTTCAGCCACTGGTTCATACCGTTCTCATCCAAAACCTCCACCTCGGTCATGGGCGAGTCGTTGAAAAGTTCCGCTAAATATTCCGTCATTCTTTGTTCCAGGACACTGTAGGGGTAGTACTTGCTCTCCCAGACCTGAAGGTCCGTGTAGTTTTCCGTCGGAAACAGCACAACGGAAAGCCGGCGCGACTCCGCCTCCCGGGCGGAACATACGGAGACCAACCCTTCCCACAAAATCGCGTTCAACAAAATCGCGATCAACAATCCTGTTCTTGCAAAGCGGCTTGCTTTCATAATCGTCACTCCCCGAAAAATCTACGTCAAAAACCGCCTTAATTGTATCTTCAATATTCTTTATTCTTATCGGCATTTCGTCTCCATTTGCTTATTTATCGCTGCCCAATATATTTCCGCTATATTTCCGCAAAATTTTTTTCGTATTCTTTGTATTGTGTTTCGGGGAAATTTAGGTTATTCTGCCAGTATTCACTCAGTTCCATCTTCATAGCCGCAGATAGCCGCAGATAGCCGCAGAGTGGAAAAGGTGTAAAGGGGGAGTTGTGATGGAAAAACTAGACGTTTACAAATGCGGGTTATGTGGCAACCTTGTGGAGGTCCTTCACGCGGGAGGTGGACTGTTGAGCTGTTGCGGATCGCCTATGAGCCAGCTCAAGGAAAACACCAGCGACGGCGCAAAGGAAAAACACGTACCTGTTTTCGAGGGTAACGCCATCAAGGTCGGAAGCGTCGCTCATCCAATGCTGCCAGAGCACCATATCGAATGGATCGAGCTTGTCGGAGAAAACAAAATCTGCCGTCGTTTTCTGTCGCCTGGAGAAGTGCCAAAGGCCGTGTTTGAGGCCTGCGCCGGGGAGAACGTCTACGCGAGAGAATATTGCAACCTGCACGGACTCTGGAAAGGGGAAAAGTAAGGCATGATCTCACAGAAAATGGCGGACAGTATCAATGACCAGATCAAAGCCGAGCTGGAATCGGCCTATATTTATCTCTCGATGTCCACGTATTTCGAGGACACGAACCTCAAGGGCATGGCGCACTGGACAAAAAAGCAAGCTCAAGAAGAAATGGAGCACGCGGAGAAATTCATGGAACATCTCTACGCCCGAGGCGCGCGTGTCGTGCTGGAAGCTCTCGCCAAGCCGGCGACGAAGTTCGAGGGGCCTTTGGTTGTGTTCAAAGAGGTCTTGAAACACGAGCGGTACGTCACAGGTAGAATCAACAAAATGATGGATCTCGCGATAGAAGAGAAAGATTATGCTGCCCAGTCCATGCTGAACTGGTTCATTGATGAGCAGGTGGAGGAGGAAGCTAGCGCGGAGGAGATCGTGCGAAAGATTGAGTTCGTGGACGATTCCAATTCGAGCCTCTATCTTCTGGATAAGGAATTAGGAGGACGCTGAGGGGGTAGAGTATCGGCAGGCACGTCAGCCGAACCCGTCGGAGAAGGAAGTGTCGGAGAAGGAAGTAATGAATCGAAACAAAGGCAAGACGGAAAAACAGATGGAGAACGAATTGAATCCCAAAGCGTTGTTCCCTTTCAGTTGCGGGCTTTATATCGTCGCTACCGCTTGGGAGGACAAACTGGACGGGCAGGTCGCCAATACCGTAATGCAGCTCACGGCCAACCCCATTTCTATTGCGGTTTGTCTTCACAAGGATAACTACACTACGGAGCTGGTGACCAAAAGCAAAAAGTTTTCGGTTTCCGTGTTCTCCAATGAAGTACCTTTGCCCTTCATCGGCAATTTCGGTTTTCGGTCGGGGCGGGAGTGCGACAAGTTTGCCAAGTGTGACTACGTGGTGACGAAGTTTGGCCTTCCCGTCATCACTGAGTACACGGTGGCGGCCATCGAAGCCGAGGTCACCGACATGATGGACATAGAAACCCATAGGCTCTTCGTCGGGATCCTCAAGAGCACCTACGTTATCTCCGATGGAGCCCAACCCTTGACCTACGCGGACTACCATAAGCTTAAGAAGGGGAAGGCTCATATTAACGCGCCTACCGTTGTTTTCAACTTTCTTAGATAATGCTTAGATAATGCTTAGATAATGAGCCACTTCTCACTATTCTAGATTTAGATTTTTATGATAATTCACTATAATTTATTATAATGAAGAACAACGAAGACCTTACGCGGCTTTCTTCAGACAAAGCTCGGTTGAAGGCTTTTCTGGAGGGGCTTTATTTCGTCTATAACCGCCGAGAACTTGTATTTCCTGACCCTCTCGTTTTTTTATACGGCTATGACGACCCCTTAGATCGCGAGGTCGTGGGGTTGATTGCCTCATGCCTGGCCTACGGGCGTGTCGCGCAGATCCTGAAGAGCGTCGAAAAAATCCTGGCGCCGATGGGCGCGTGCCCCCATTGTTTTTTGCTTGAGGAGAAGCCGCGCTCGCAATCTTTTTTTCAAACTCTTTTCAAAGACTTCAAGCACCGTTTCACTACGGGAAAGGACATGGCGGCGCTCCTGGAACGCGTGTCTCAAATTCTGCGGGAATACGGTTCCCTGGAAGCGCTCTTGAAAGAAGGGCTTCAAAGAGAAGGGACTTTGCTTGCTGCGTTGAACTTTTTTTCCCATGAACTTACGCTGAGGAAGGAAGGATTGCGAAAGGGATTCCCTTTGCTGACGGCCCCCGAGGATGGCAGCGCCTGCAAACGGTTGTCGCTTTACCTGAAATGGATGACGCGCAGGGACGAGGTGGACCCCGGCGGGTGGACGGCTATCTCCCCTAAAAACCTGCTCATGCCGACGGACACTCACATTCACCGTATCGCGCTCCAGTTAGGTTTGACGAAGCGGAAGCAGGCCGACCTCACGACAGTACTCGAAATCACGCAAAATTTTGCCAAACTGACCCCCGAAGATCCTACCCGCTACGACTTCGTTCTCAGCCGCTTCGGCATCCGCCAAGGGTTGAACATATCCGACGTGATCTAGCCGAGGGCTATCGTATAGTATATAAATCAGTGTCTATTCATATTTATTTATATCAAACTCCTTCTTCTTGACATCATGATAATAGCTTGTTATGCTTATTTTGTACCTTGATATTAAAACCGAAAACCAAGGTTATATTGATAATTAAAAAGCGTTTATCCTTTGGATAAACTTTGCGAGATTCAGCTTTTCCTTAGATCATAAGATCATAAGGTCTTCGGAATACTATGCAAAACGTATCTGCTAGCTATAAGTAGGTATTAGTACGCTAAAAGAATCGGTAGAGGTATAGAGGATAGAGACTGGAGACTAGAGGTAACAATGTATTGAGAGCGTCGCTATATCTTGAAAGTGATTTGCCAAAGCAAAAACGCGATTGACAGGGCGACAGCATTTATTTTCCCTCAAGCATTCCAATCACTAGCTTCGCATATTTGAATAGGTATTTTTACGTAGCATATAAGGCCAGTCATATCCAGTCATATCCAGTCATATCAAGGATTCGAGAGTAAATGCTGTTGTCCTGACGAGCTTGAAACTCTCTCTTGCGGAAGAGTGTGGAGGTGTGGTATATTTCCTAAATAAGTTCGCGTGAAGTAGAGGTCAGCCCCTCTCACCCATATGGCGCTTTAGGGTAGCTAACGGGTAATGAAGCGAGCGGGGTTGTCGTAATTGGAGGGGCCGACAAAACGTCGGTCTTATTTTTTATTTCAATTTTTTTACTTAATTCGGAGGTGAAGTGCTATAGTTTCTAGAACCGAAGATGATGAGCCCAGAATCAACCGTGAAATTACCTCGCCGCAAGTCCTGTTGGTGGACGAAAATGGAGTGAAAGTCGGACAGATTCCAACGCTGGAAGCCGTGAAAATGGCCGAGGAACGAATGTTGGATTTGGTCGAGGTGGCACCCTTGGCCAAGCCGCCTGTGTGCCGGATTATGGATTATGGCAAGTACCGGTACCAACTCCAGAAAAAGGAAAAAGACGCCCGCAAGAAACAAAAAGTACAGACTTTGAAAGAAATGAAAATGCGTCCCAAAATCGACGAGCATGATTACGACTTCAAGGTGAGGGCCATCAAGAATTTTCTCGAAGAAGGACACCGGGTGAAAGTATCGGTGTTTTTCAGAGGGCGGGAAATGACGTTCCTTTCCAAAGGCGAGGAGGTTTTGAAACGCGTCGTGGAGGAGTGCGAAGGACTGGGCAAGAGTGAAGGAACCCCCAAGATGGAAGGGCGCTATATGCGTATCATGCTGACCCCCATCGCTCAGGCTAAATCCAAGAAAATTGCTTCGGACGCGGAACCGAAAAAAGAAAAAAACAAACCGAAAGAACCTCTTTCGGTGTCTGTCGCCGAGTTGAACTCCATGGAAGAATAGTGGAGAGTATAAGGAAAATAAGGATCGGCGACGCATAAAACGAACGAGTTTGGGTTGTTTCACGGTCCGTGAGACCGTCTAATTTGAGAGGAGATAGTGGTATGCCTAAATTGAAGTCACACTCCGGCGCTAAAAAGAGGTTTTCTTACACCGCGAGGGGCAAGCTGGCTTATCGAAAGGTCGGGCGCGCTCATATTATGGAACACAAAAGCGCCAAGCGCACACGCAGGATGCGTAAGACGGGATACGTTTCATCGACCCTCATGGGCCAGATGAAAAGGATGCTTCCCTACTCTTGAGTGGCTTTAAAAGTTCTCCCAATCGAAAGGATGAAGTCGAATGCGCGTCAAAGGCGGGAGTATCAGCAATAAAAAACGGAAAAAACTTTTCTCTATTACAAAAGGCTATTGGGGTCAGCATAAAAACGTGTATCGCCGGGCTAAAGAGGCTTTTCTGGCCGCTCTTTCTCGGGCTTACGGCGACAGAAAACGAAAGAAACGCGATTATCGCAAGCTGTGGATCACCCGCATCAGTGCGGCGACTCGTTCCGAGGGCATGAGCTACAGCGCTTTCATCAACGGGTTGAAGAAGGCGGGGATCACCTTGAACCGCAAAATGCTCTCGGAGCTGGCAATTCACGACATGCCTGCTTTCCGTGAGTTGATTACCCGCGCTCGAATCATTTTGAAGTAAAGAAATCAATCGGTTTTTAAAAGTTTTCACCATAAAAAAGATGCGGCGTTTATCATGAGGTTCCTGTCGTCTATCGCGGCAGGAGCCTCATTTATAGTAAATAATAAATTATAGTGAATAAACGAATCTTTTCGAAATCTTTTCGAATCTTTTCGAAGGAGGTGCGGCAGTGAACGATTTGGAAAACCAGGTACGGGAGGTCCAAAATTCTTTCGACGAAACTATGGCATCCATCGGCGCCACGGACGCGTTGCAAGAACTGAGGGTCAAATACCTGGGAAAGAAAGGCGCGTTGACGACCCTTTTGAAATCTTTAAAAGAACTTCCACCCGATGAACGCCCCCGGGCGGGAGAGGTCTTGAACGAACTCCGCGACGAACTGGAGCGGAGGATCGAGGAAAAAAAGCGGGCTCTGACCCTCGCGGAGGACACCGCAGCGGAGGCTCTGGAGAGGGTAGATGTCACATTGCCCCCCAGAGGACGCCCCGCCGGATCCTTTCACCCTGTGGCTCAAACGATGCACGAGATCGTCGCTATCATGCAAGGTCTGGGGTATTCTGTGGTGCTGGGGCCGGAGATCGAGGAAGACTACTACAACTTCGAGTGTCTCAATATGCCCTCCTGGCATCCGGCGCGGGATATGCAGGATACGTTTTATTTTCCGGACAATTTTCTGGACGCCGGCGTGGGTGCAGATGTGGGAGCGGATAATGTGGGCGCAGATGTGGAGAAAGCCTCGAAAAGACAGCTTTTGAGGACTCATACCTCTCCCGTCGAGATACGGGCGATGCACCGTTACGGTGCGCCCTTGCGCATCGTCTGCCCAGGCAAGGTCTACCGCCGGGACAACGACCCCACGCATTCGCCCATGTTCAACCAGCTCGAAGGGCTTTTGATCGATAAAGACGTTTCGTTCTCCGTCTTGAAGGGATCCTTGACGGAACTGATGAACGGTTTTTTTGGACGGGAACTGAAGAGCCGTTTTCGCGCCAGCTATTTCCCCTTCACCGAACCCTCTATGGAGTTGGACATCGAGTGTGTGGAATGCAGCGGCAAAAACTCCGACTGCCGCATATGTAAAGGAACGGGGTGGTTGGAGGTCTGCGGCATGGGCATGACGCACCCGTTCGTCATCCGCGCGGGCGGCATCGACCCCGAAAAATACAACGGGTTTGCTTTTGGGCTGGGGCTCGACCGCATGGCTATGCTGAAGTATGGAATCAATGACCTTCGTTATCTGTTCAACGGAAACGTTTCCTATTTTTTATCGGGGAGGAATGACTGATGATTGTTTCGTGGCAACTGCTGAGTCAGTTTGTGGAACTGCGCGTTTCCCCGGAGGAGGCGGCTTCTCGTTTGACTATGTCTGGAGCAGAGGTGGAGTCAATCCGCCGTCCGGGCGATCCAATTTCAGGCGTTACAGTGGCGCGCGTCCAAACCCTCGAACGGCATCCGTCGAAAGAGAACCTTTTTGTCGCGGAGCTGGAGACCGGTAAAGCCAAAGCCGTCTGCGTCACGGCCGCGACAAACTTGAAGATAGGAGACAAGGTCCTTTACGGCGCTCCGGGAGCGACGTTGCCCGAAATAACGCACCAGGGAATCGTCACCTCGAAGAAAACGGAACTGGGCTTACGCGATTTTGGGGAGATCCGGAGCGAGGGCATGATGCTCTCCGCGGCGGAGCTGGGGCTTCCTGATGTGGACCTGGTTGAAGGTATCCTGGTGTTGCCAGAAGACGCGCCCCTCGGCGCGGACGCGCTTGCGCTCTACCAATTGGACGATACACTTCTGGACGTTTCGATCACACCGAACCGAGGAGACCTTCTGAGCGTTTTGGGTATGGCACGGGAACTGAAGGGGCTCTACCCCGACGCCATTCTGAAACCGCTGCCCTGGGAACTCTACACTTCGGGCGTGAATGCCTCTAAGGCCGGAGACTGGCCCGTGGAGTTCGGAACCATCGCCTTGCCCGACGCAGGGTGTCTGAACTACCTCCTAGGGCTCGCGACAGACGTCAAGATCGGTCCATCCCCATTGGAGGTCCGGGTGGCTCTTTCCCATCTGGGGATGCGTCCCATCTCCAACATCGTGGACGCTACCAACTATGTGATGCTGGTGGTGGGACAGCCCCTTCACGCCTTCGACTTGAACACGCTGCCGAAGCGGGAGATTACGGTGCGTTCCGCTCTAGCGGGGGAGAAGATTATCACTCTGGATGGCAAGGAGCATGTTTTGACCGTCAAGGACATGCTCATCACCAGCGGCAAGGAATCGCCTGGAGGACCTCTCACTGAGCCCATAGCCCTGGCGGGAATCATGGGCGGCAAGAAGACCGGCATCAGTGATGACACCGAAAAAGTGGTCCTGGAAGGCGCCAGCTTCTCCCCCCTGAGGGTCGGTCATACCTCGCGCCGGCTAGGCATCGCCTCGGAAGCGGCGTTCCGCTACTCCAGGGGCGTGGACCCCGCCCTTTCCGCCATCGGAATCGACTACGCCCTCTTCCTGATGGGACAGTGGAGCGGGGCGACGGTGAGCTACAAGAAACTTTCGGCCTTCAACACCCAGCCGGAGATCCAACCCGTCGTTCTCACGAAGAAAAAGCTTCAGACTTACCTCTTGTGGAGCGACATGGAGGAGTCGACCCAAATCCTCGAAGGCTACGGCATTCGACACGCAAAAGATTTTAATAAAGATTTCAATAAAGATTTCAATGGCGAAAAATTCGGCACGAACATTCGCGCTTTCATCCCTCCCACCTGGCGCCCCGACATCACCATTGAAGAGGACCTCATTGAGGAGATCGGGCGTTACAGAGGCTACAACGACGCCCCCGCCCACATGCCCGGAGTGCTGCCGAGACGCGGCGACGTGGGCGAGGAGACATCTCTGGCCGGAACTTTGCGCGCCTGCGCCATTGCCCGAGGCTACGTGGAGGCCATCACTTACAGTTTCCTGTCGGAGTCCTTCGTCTCGATGTTACACCTGCCTGAAGAGGATCGGCGCGCTCATCCCCTCCTCCTGGCCAACCCCATTAGTCAAGAATGGGTCGCCATGCGTACCACCTTGCTTCCAGGGTTGCTGAACGGGTTGAGGGAAAGCGTCGCGTCGGGCTGGCGCGGCCCTGTGCGGCTTTTTGAAATTGGGCGTGTTTTCCTGCGCGACGAGACGCATGAGCAGCAAGAAAAACATCTCGAACGGGATGCTTTAGCTGGATTGGTCTTTAACGGCATGGACCCTCGCACGCCCTGGCCGGAGACCCTCGACGATTTACTGAGTGTCAAAACCGACGTCTTGGCGTTATTGCAAACTCGGGGCATCGAGCTCGCTTTTGAGCAAGGCTCCGAGCCCTTCGGCCACGCGGGGCAGACGGCGCGTATTCTCGGCTTGGGCTATTTGGCGCGCCTCTCTCCCTCCATCGAGCGAGAATTGGGTTTTGCTGGGGCTGGCCCTATTTACGTTTTCGAGATTGACTTGGAGGCACTGAAGCCCATCGAAAAACCCGTCTATATGCCTTCGTCATCTTTCCCCGCCAGTTTCCGTGACATCTCCATGCTGGTTTCCCTTGACCGGACTCAGGACCGAGTGGTGGCCGATATTCGATCCGCGGTTGAGGGGGAGGAACGGGGCGCGAAAATTCTGGAAAGCGTCAAGTTGTTTGACATCTATAGCGGCAAAGGGATCCCGGAAGGGCATCACAGCATGGCTTTTTCCCTGTGTTACCGAGCGGCGGATCGCACGCTGAACGACGAGGAAGTAGACAAAATTCACAACGCGGTCCGCAATACATTGACTCAAAAAGGATACAATATGCGATAAGCGCTAATTACGGATCCGCCCGTTACCTTCGGAGCATATAAAGTCGAGGCTCGGTTGTTTCGGAAAAAAGCTTCAAGGTGGAGATGGAATGAACAACACGTTGAGGAACATCGAGAGTCTGGTCGAACACTTAACGGCGAAGGTCGAATCTCTCTTGAAAGAGCGCGAAGAAATGTTGCTGGAGATGTCACGCCTGCGCGCCCTTCTCGTAGAACGAGATAAGGAAGCCGTCAAAGCCTCGCAGGAAATGCGTTCTGAGTTGGAGACGGTACAGACGAAGGCGTTGCTTTCCGCGCAAGAACAGTTCCGAATAGAGTCAAAGCTCCAGGACTTGAATGACAAGTTGATCGCCTTGGTGCGCAAGGGCGAACGCCCTGGAGCTTGAGCTGTGGACAAGCTCCGGGAAGTCCGAATTGTCATTGGCAAACGAAGCTACCGTATGCAGACGACTCTTGACGAGTCTACGTTCAATCGAGTTCTTTCTATTGTGGAGGAGGTGGGGGAATCTATCGGCGAGAACACTGATCAAGACAATTTGTTGATATTGACCTGCTTGCAGCTCGCTTACAGTTTGGAAAAAATCTCCAAGATTCTGGGTCCCCTGGAGAAAGAACTGGAAACACTCTCCCCCTGGGAACCGCCAGGGGAATCGAAAGGCGACGGATAATAAAAATATAAAAAAATAAGAAGTCAGAGGACAAGTTTCCTTTTGTGGAGCAACATGTTGTGGAGTGACATGTTATGGAGCGACATGTTGTGGAGTGACATGTTATGGAGTGACATGTTATGGAGCGACGTGTTATGGAAGAGTCGACCCAAATTTAATCTCGGCAACCGAAAGAACAGGTGGGGTAGTTGCAGGTTCCACAGCCCCGGCAGAGTCCTCCCACACCCCACCGCCGGGCCTCTTCGCCTGTGGGAGGTAGGCCTGCGTAAATTCTGTGCATTACCGTGTCGAGCACGGTAATATCCGCGTGAACCGCGCAAGCAGGAACACCCAAAAGGAATACGCTCCCTTTTTGAGCGAACATCAGATTGGAGCCAGGGAGAGCTGGCGTTCCCCGAAACGTTACTTCCGTCGCCACGTCTTGGATGGCGGCGGGAGTCATGTCGTCAGCGTCCACGCTCATTCCCCCCGAGCAGAGAACGACCTCCGCCCCATTGTTAATGTGGGCTTCGATGCGTCGCCGAATCATCTCTTTATCGTCAGGGGCGACATCGTGTCCGATCAAAGGCGCGCCGTAAAGGGCTAGTTTTTTCTTCAGCTTATCCACAAAGGCGTCTTTCACGCGGCCCTCCCAGATCTCGCGCCCCGTGGTCACCAGCGCCGTTGGAAGAGGCCGAAAGGGGAGCAGCTCAAAGGGATTGGCTAAGGATCGGAGCAAATTTTCGGCGTGACGGACGTCATCCTCTTTCACCACCAAAGGACCCACTCGCCACGCAGCCGCGACCTCTCCCTTCTCGACGGGGATTTTGTTGGGAAGGGTGGCAAAGACCCAGTTCACGTTGGCGTTGATCTTGTGGATAACCTCCTCGTCGAAGAGCAATAGGCCACTCTGCTTGGTGACGAGACCGCACTTGCCCTCCGAAGGACCAATGATCGAAAAAAACGGACCTGTCAATAACGCTGCCACCCGCAGCGCGGCGTCGTCTTCATGGACTTCGTCGCCATCTAACTCCAAAATCGATAGATGTTCCCGCCCCATTCGCTTCAGCAGCTCCACCTCGTCTTGGGCAACTATGTGTCCTTTTTTGAAGCGCGCCCCTTTGTAACCGTTCGTCGGGTCAATCAACGTCAGGTCATGAGAAAGGACCGTCCCCACGGAGTCCTCGACGTCGATGATCTTGACTTTCATTAGCAAGTCCTCCTTTTAGATTTCACTTTAAATTTTTAGATTTCACTTTAAATTTCACCGACATGTTGAATAAAGATGTTTTCGTATCACGAAGGAGAAGGTTCGCTCTGACCGTTCCCCAATGGCAGGTTTACAAAAGTAGGATGAATCTTCCTGACGACTTCGATAAGGCCAGGATCGAATTGAGTGCCCGTTCCCTCCAGGATGATACGAATGGCTTCCTCATGAGGAAGGGCGGGTTTATAAACTCTGCTGTTGGCCAAGGCATCGTAGACGTCCACTATGGACACGATGCGCGCCGACAGAGGGATAGCCTCTCCCGTCAAGCCGTCAGGATATCCCTTGCCGTCGAAACGCTCATGGTGGTGGCGGCAAATATCCCGGCAGTGCAGAAGGTACTCGTCCCCCTCGTCGTTAGTTAACAATGTGTCGATGATATCGCTTCCGATAGTGGTATGGGTTTTGATGATCTCGAACTCTTCAGGCAGAAGTCGTCCGGGTTTGAGAAGGATATTGTCGGGGACGCCAATTTTGCCGATGTCGTGAATGGGAACGGCTTTCAGAAGGGACTCGTGATGCAGCGCGTTTAACTGTCGCGCGTAGTAAGGAATTTCGAGCAACTGGTCCACCAGCTTTCGGGAAAGAAGGCTCGTCCTCCGCACGTGATGCCCCGACTCCAGATTGCGGTACTCGATGACGGTGGCTAAGGTTTCCAGCATATTCTCCTTGTTGCGGACCAACTGACGCACTTTTTGCTCGACCGCGTCCTCCAAGTAATCGCGGTAACGCTTGAGTTCCAGATGATTATCCACCCTTGCTTTGACGACCTCTGGGTTGAAAGGCTTTGAAACGTAGTCCACGGCCCCAGCACGGAGTCCGCGGGTTTCCGTGCTCTCGATGTCCGCGGCCGTGATGAAGACCACGGGAATGCCGGCCGTGCGCGTATTGGATTTTATCAGCTCCAATACTTGGAACCCGTCCATTTCGGGCATCATAATGTCCAGCAGAACAATGGCCGGAAGCTCCACAGAATTGTAGAGAATGTCAATGGCGGCGAGTCCGTTTTCGGCTTGAATGACCTCGTAGTCGTCAGAGAGAATAGCCTCCAGAATCATCCGGTTCATTTCCATGTCGTCAACAACCAACACTTTGTCTTTTTGTTTCATGCGATTCTCCCTTCTTCAAGAACGAGGATCAGGTCGGGGAGCCATTGCCGAGCCTCCTTCATTGAAGTTGCCAACTTTCCCACAAGTGCAAGCGTCTGACTGGTGATACCACCGCGAAGCGAGTCTTCCAACAACGCTGTTTTCGCGCTCAGGTCGTTCAGTGACAAACTAGCGGCAATGCCGTTCAAGGCACGGATATTGCTCAACGCCACCTCTAAGTTTTTGGCGTCGATGGCAGCCTTTATCTTCGGAAACAGCTCGTTTTTCTGATAGCTCCGAAGCAGGGTCGCGTATAGCTTACCGTTGCCTTTGAAGCGCGCGAGCCCTTCGGCCACGTTGATGAACGGCAACATGAGTTTCGTGTCGAACGTGGGTGTGTCGATCATCTTCTTTTTCTTTTCGTCCCCGCCATGCTTTTTTTCTTGTGAAGCCGCGTCCGGGGTAAAACGAGAGGGAATGTCAGCGCCGGCAAAATCCAGGAGCGAGTCTCCCTTTGGGTCTCTTTTCAAATTTTCTTTGACTGCCTTGTCCACGACTTGCAGTTCAACGGTGAAAAAGAAAACACTGCCTTTGCCCTCTTTGCTTCGGACGAAAATAGAGCCACCCATCAACTCCACGATGTTTTTGCAGATAACCAACCCTAGCCCCGTGCCGCCGAACTTACGCGCGATACCCCCGTCGGCCTGTTCAAAGGGGGAAAAAATCTTTTCCTGGTTCTCCTTGGAGATACCGATGCCGGAATCTTCAACCGATATTTCGAGGACGGCCTTATCATCGAGTCGTTGCCGTTGCCGTTGCCGTTGCCGGACGGAAAGGATAACATGACCGTTCTCCGACGTAAACTTGATGGCGTTCGACAACACGTTGAGAAGAACTTGCGACAACCGCGCTTCATCGCCCACGTATAACGTCCCCACGGAGTTGTCGATCTGAAACGAGAGTTGTTGTTGTTTCTCCTGGCTTTTTATCGCGAACTCATCGTAAATGTTCATCAGCATTTTTCTCACGTCGAAAGAGGCGTTCGTGAGCTGAAGTTTACGCGTTTCAATTCTGGAGACGTCGAGAATGTCGTCGATGATCCCCCGCAGGTGCTTGGCGGAGAGGTCGATCTTTTTCAGACAGTCCTGGGCCTTGTCCATGTCTTGAGTTTGCTGGGCGATTTTTGTCATGCCGATAATTACGTTCATAGGAGTGCGGATTTCATGGCTCATGCGAGACAGAAATTCGCTTTTGGCGTCGTTTGCTTTTTGCGCGCTTTCCAACGCGATCTGAAGGCTTTCCTCATGTCTCATCAGAGCGGCTTCGCTCCTTTGGTGAGCCGCGGTGGCTTCGGCGTAATCGGAAACATCGACAGAATGCTGGACATAGGCTTTTATGCCATCTGTCCAGTCGATAAGGCTCACGGTGTTTCTATAATGCTTCTTTACCCTGGGATCGTAACTTTCCCAGGTCCAGCGTGTCTCGGAATCATCCTGGGCTTCGCGATAAGGGCATGGCGGAGCGATTTCTGGCCCCAGAACTTCCCGCGCTTCTCTGTTGGCGTAAAGCAGTTTTCTGGTCTCGTATTGCCAGACGTAAACGTTACCATTCAGAGCGTCCAGAAGCTTTTTGAGTTTTTTCCCCTCGTTCTCGGATTCGTTTTTGGATTCATTTTCTTCGGCAATTGCCTGTTTCACGTGAAAAATTCCCGCTAATAACGCGGCAAACATTATTTCCCACCCTATGGGCATCTTGATCACCCTCGCCTCTTCTTCGGGACGCCCAATATTATTGAGACTCCACATCTTCCCCCAGGCGTTTTGTGCTCATTGTTTAAATTGTTTAATGTTCAAAATCAAGACTTTTCACAACAGCCCAATAACGCGGTCTATTATATGCTATCATCTTCCAAAAAAGGGAAGAAAAAGGAGAAAAAATTCTGTCTGACGCTATAATAAGTCTTAAGTCTGTTGTATTTTATCGGACAGTCTCTAGGGAACAGCAAGGAGGAAAAAATTATGGACGAAGCTGAAATCAAGCAGTATATGGATACCGAAAAAGCGCTGGAGAGAATACGGGGAAACAAAAAACTTTTAAAAACGCTATTGACGCATTTTATGAACACCCAAGATCAGGTCGCTCAGTTGAAGCGAGAGGTCAAAGTGAACGATAAGGATGGCGCGGCCAAGAGTGCTCACGCCATTAAAGGTGTGGCGGCCAATCTTTCTATGACGGCTCTTTACGACCAAAGCGTTTCCTTTGAGGCGTTGCTAAAAAGCGGCGGTGATACGGGTGATATGGCGGAGGGCTTCGGAACTTTCGAGACCGCTTATAAGAAAACGCTGGAGTGCGTGGAAGCTCTTCTTCGGAATTTTCCCGCTTGAGACCGCGAAGTGGTAAAATAGGCGCTTGATTACGATTTTCATTACGATTTTCATAAAGATGAATTTCGAGAGAGACAAGTTCTCGAACGAGGAGGAATAGCTTAAAATGAAGATTTTTTTGTCCTTGGTCCATATCGTTCTGAGCCTGACGCTGATGGTGGTTGTGTTGCTGCAGCACCGTAAGCAAGGCGGTTTTGGTGGGGCCTTCGGGGGCGGAACGCAAGCGGATGTTGGGCAATGGCAGCGTTTTACGGGTTTGACAAAGCTGACGGTGCTCTTGGCGGGGTTTTTTATGTTAACCTCTCTATTGTTGATTTTGATCTAGGGCAAGCTGGCCCTGGACAAATCCGAAATTCACGTGAGGCCTACAACGGATCGAAAATGTTGAATTCCTTGAGAGATGTAATGGAACTGAAGATAGATGGGGATAGATTCCTCAGCGCCACCCACGAGGAAATACGTTCGGGACTTACCACAGATGTCTACTTCATCAACACCCGCGACGTACTTGCGTCCGTGGGACGTTTGGATGTGGAGGTGACGGCCGAAATCTTCGCCAGGAAACAGGGGATTTTCGCCGGAACAGAAGAGGTTCGCGAACTCTTGAAAAACCGTTCAGTGTCCATCGAAGCGCTTCCTGAGGGAGAGCATTTCGACTCCAAGGAGACACTGCTCCGCATTCGAGGTGCTTATGGCGAGTTTGGGTTGTATGAAGCCCCTCTTTTGGGTTTTCTTTCCAGTTCTAGCGGTTGGGCCACGGCTGCCCGTCAGTGCGTGGACGCGGCGGAGGGCAAGCCGGTCCTTTCCTTTGGCGCGCGTCACGTACACCCCTCCGTGGCTCCCGTTATGGACAGCGTGGCGGTAAAAGTTGGAGGATGCGCGGGAGCCAGTTGCGTTCTGGGCGCGAAGCTCTGCGGCAAAGAGCCCTCCGGGACAGTTCCCCACGCGGCAGTGTTGATTCTGGGAGACACGCTGACGTTGGCCAAAGCCTACGACGTGGAACTCCCCGCTCATATCGGGCGCATTTTTCTGGTGGACACTTTTAAGGACGAGGCGGAGGAGACCCTGCGCCTAGCGGAGGCTTTGGGAAAGAAACTGGACGCCATTCGCCTGGATACCCCAGGAGAGCGGGGTGGCGTTACCCCGGAGTTGGTGGCGGAGGTGCGTTATCGCCTGAATATGGGATCTTTCAATCACGTCAAGATTGTCGTTTCAGGGGGATTGACTCCCGTCAGAATAGCGGAACTTTCCGCGTCGGGGGCGGATGTTTTCGGCGTGGGGAGTTTTATCGCCCATGCTCCGCCTATCGATATGACTATGGACCTGAAGGAGATCGAGGGGCATCCCGTGGCCAAGCGGGGAAGGTTGCCAGGGGTACTTGCCAATCCTCGCCTCGTTCGTATAAAATAATAAAGTTTGCTGAAAAATTGTAAGCTGAGTGGTTTGCGCTAGGACGGATCGAGCATCCGAGAGGGCCCCCTGCCACATTCTCGGTCTGCTTTTCGGAAAAGCGCGACGACGATATTTATAGATTTTTCGGCAAGACGTGACAGAGTGGTTATATTGAGGAGGAAACAAGATGGCAGGCAGTGGTTCCTACTTAGCTAAAAAAGAGACGGTGGAAAGGCAATGGTTTGTGGTCGACGCCACGGACAGGCCGGTGGGGCGTCTAGCGGCGCGGATCGCGCGGATCTTGACGGGGAAGCATCGACCCACTTTCACCCCCCACGTGGACACAGGGGATTTTGTGGTTGTCGTGAACGCCGACAAGGTTCGTTTGACGGGCAAAAAAGGCGCTCAATCTCATTATCATTATCATACGGGACATAGTGGCGGATACCGGTCGATTTCCTGGGATGTCATGCTTCAGAAAAAACCGGAGTTTTTGTTTGAACACGTGGTCAGGGGAATGTTACCCAAAACGCGTCTTAAATACGATCGAAAGTTGAAAGTCTACGCGGGCCCCCATCACCCTCACGCGGCACAGTCGCCTGTAGCGCTCGACCTTTGACGTTTTGGAATGGGAGGAGAAAGTCAATGGAGGATAATAGCTATTTTTGGGGCACCGGCAGGCGCAAGAACGCGTTAGCTCGGGTGAGGGTGCGCCCCGGTAACGGAGAGATAAAAATCAACGACAGGACGGTGGAAGATTATTTCCCGCGCCTAGTCTGGCAGTCTCAGGTATTACAGTCTTTGAAGGTTTCCAGCCTGGAGGGGAAAGTAGATGTCTTTGTCCGAGCGACAGGAGGCGGTTTGACAGGACAGGCAGGCGCGGCCAAGATGGGTATTGCTCGCGCTCTGATCAAGTTAAACCCCGATTTGCGCCCGGCCTTGAAAAAGGAGGGGCTTTTGACCCGAGACTCTCGCATGGTGGAACGTAAAAAATTCGGCCAGAAAGGTGCTCGAGGCAAGAGGCAGTACTCCAAACGTTAAGCGTTTAGCCATTAATAAACCGACCGGCTTTTGGCCGGTCGGTGTTTTTTTCGAAAACCGGCATGAATAGAGATCTGATGGCTATGTCGAAGATGATGACTATGTCGAAGAACTCCCAAGGTTTGACAGATGCGAGGATCGATTCAATAGATTTGATAGATTTGACAGAGATGAGATAAGTTATGATGTTTATGCTCTTGTTTGCCTTCGTGGTGGAGCGACAAGACAAGAGACGCGAACTTGCGCTATAATCGACCTCGTATTTCCAGCATTTTGATTTTGCAAAACCGGAATTTGGGAGGTTGCTTATGCATAAAAAGATGGCGTTCGTCAACGGGCGGGTTCATACCCCCCTGGGGGTGAAAGAGGCTCTTTTAATCAAGGGCGGAAGAGTGACGGAGCTAGGGTCCAGCGCGGATATCGCGCCGGCCGCGAATTTGGCGGGTGAGGGAGACATGACGGTCCTCGACCTGAAAGGACGATCCGTGTTTCCGGGCTTCGGCGATTCTCACATGCACTTTATGGCATGGCTGGAGTCTCAAGAGCTTCTGGACCTGAGATCTTGTAAATCCATCGACGAAATGAGGACCGCGCTCAAGTTGTACATCGAAACCCATCCTGTCGCCGAGGGGGGATGGTATCGCGGCCGGGGCTGGAACGACGCTAATTGGGCCGAAGGACGCCGACCCACTCGCTGGGATTTGGACGACCTGTCCCCACGCAACCCCGTAGTCCTGACACGGACGTGCGGGCACGTGGCCGTGGCAAATACCGTAGCCCTGAAAGTGGCGGGAGTCACGGCGGATACCCACGTGGAGGGGGGCGTGATCGGCATCGACAGCGACGGGGAACCTGACGGTATTCTCTGCGAGGCGGCGGGCCGGTACGTATACAACCATATTCCCAAACTTCAAGACGAAGACTTGCGTCTCCTTCTGAAAAAATACGGTCCCCTGGTGGCGAGCTTTGGTCTGACCCAGTTGCACTCGGACGACGTGGGCATGTTTGGTTTCGACTTTCGCCGCGCCATCGGTTTTTACATGAAAGCTGAACGGGACGGACTATTGCCGTTTCGCGTTCGCCAGCAACTCATGCTTCCCAAACGAGAGCTGCTGATGGATTTTCTTTCCGAGGGCTGGCGCACGGGCGACGGAACCCCGTTTTACCAAATCGGCCCCTTGAAGCTGATTTGCGACGGTTCCTTAGGAGGACGCACAGCCTTTTTGCTCCATGATTACGCGGACAAACCGGGAGACCGAGGGTTAGCCATGTTCGATCAAGAGCGTTTGAACGAGATGATTTTCATTGCCCATTCATCAGGGATGCAGGTCGCCGCCCACGCCATCGGAGACGGAGCTCTGGAGATGTGCCTGAACGCCTTTGAGGCCGCGCAGTCAGAGAGCCCCGGCATTTTCCGTCACAAAATTGTCCATGCGCAGATCGCCGACGACCGGCAGTTTGACCGTATGAAAAACCTTCAAGTAGGAGCAGCGATCCAACCCAGTTTCGTCCCCTCCGACCGAAGCATGGCCATTGAGCGACTGGGCGAGCAATGGGCATCGCGGAGCTATCGCTGGAAGACGATGCTGCGCAAGGGTATCGTCCTTTCCGGAGGTTCGGACGCCCCTATCGAAAGTTTGCGTCCCTTGGACGGCATCCATGCGGCTGTCACACGCCAAAGCCAGTCGGAAAACCCGGAGGAAAGTTGGACTCCCGAAGAAAAGCTCTCGGTCGCCGAGGCCATTTCCCTTTACACTTGGGGTAATGCCTGGCACGGAAGCAACGAAAAACGCCGGGGAGAAATTTCGGTGGGCCGAGACGCGGATCTGGTGGTTCTGGAGCGGGATCCCTTCGTGGAACCCGTGGCGGACCTCTGGAAGATTCCTGTGGCCATGACTCTGTGCGGCGGGAACGTCACTTATATCGGTGAAAACTGGTAATGAAGGGAGACCTATTTTATGGCGCGTAAAAGCGGTGTGCTTCTGCCTTTGACCTCTCTCCCCTCGAAATACGGGATTGGTGATTTGGGACCGGAAGCGACGCGCTTCGTCGAGTTTTTGAAGGACGCGGGTCAGGCGGTATGGCAGGTTCTGCCTCTGAACGCTATCGACGGCGGCAGCGGAAATTCTCCCTACAGTCCTCTTTCGGCTTTTGCGGGCAGCGAACTGCTGATCAGCCCAGAGATCATGGCTGGTGACGGACTTCTGGACGAGGACGACGTCAAAGACCTGCCGACGTTTGCCCACGGGCGCGTGGATTACGACTTGGCGCGCACTTTCAAGGGAAATCTTTTGCGCCGCGCGTGGCTGAACTTCAAAAACGCGGGACGCCGGATGGAGTATGAGGAGTTTTTCTCCGTCAATAAACATTGGCTGGAGCCCTACAGCTTTTTTACCGCGCTCAAAGAAATCCACAACGGGGAATGCTGGCAAAACTGGCCCGACGAACTAAAGTACCGCCGCCACGAGGCACTGCACAAAGTCTGGCTGACGTATCAAGACGAAATCGAGCGCCACCGTTTCATCCAGTTCGTCTTTCACTCCCAGATGGCGCGTTTCCGAGAGTGTCTTGGACGGTTCGGCATCCAGCTCGTGGGCGACGCGCCCATATATATGACTCTGGACAGCGCCGACGTGTGGGCCAACCCTCACCTTTTTGAACTCGACGAGGAATTGAACCCCATTTCCGTGGCGGGGGTGCCACCCGATTACTACAGCAAGACGGGACAGTTGTGGGGAAATCCTCTTTACCGCTGGGAAGCTATGGAGGCCGACGGTTTTCAATGGTGGATGAGCCGCCTGCGTCACCTTTTGACTCTTTTCGACAGAATCCGGATCGATCATTTTAGGGGCCTCATCGGCTATTGGGCGTTGCCCGCGAACGCGGAGACCGCCGAAAAAGGCTGTTGGCGCGGTGTTCCTCACGCGCGATTTTTCGAGCGTCTGTGCTGGGAGTTCCCCGACAGACCCTTCTGGGCCGAAAATCTTGGAGTCCTCACTCCTGAGATCGAGGCCGCTCGCAAAGGTATGGGGCTTTTGGGTATGCTCGTCCTGCATTTCGCCTTTGAGGCCCCCGGGCTTAACCCCTACGCGCCCCACAACCACACTCCCGACAACGTGATCTATACTGGCACCCACGACAATAACACCTCTATTGGGTGGTTCGAAAAGGGATCGCCCAAAGAGATCTCTAACCTTATCCTTTACTTGGGCAAAGAGATTAACCGCGACACCATCTGCGGGGACATGATTCGCATGGCGATGTCCTCCGTCGCCGAGATGGCTGTCGTGCAAATGCAGGATTGGCTGGAGCTGGGGGAGCAGACCCGAACAAACCTCCCGTCCACGCCCAAAGGAAATTGGGAGTGGCGGATGATGCCGGGACAGACCACGCCTGACCTGGCTTCCCGCATGAAGACCCTGGCCAACCTCTATGGTCGTTGAGCCTATTTTTTAGATTTCAATTTTTCCATATTTTCATATTTCAATATTTCAATATGGAACATCGGCTCTGGGACCTTTATAAAATTTTATGAGATAATTTATGTTCAAACGCCGACATCCCCCTATAGGGGAACCGGGAAAGGAGTTTGCGAGAATGATACAGAGACTTCAGAAGAGCGATCTCGGTAATTCTTTAAGGAGCCTGATGGAAAACGACCCCGCTTTTAGGCCGGTTGCCTATTTTTCGATGGAGGTGGGGCTCAAAGAATCCATTCCCACTTACTCTGGAGGCCTTGGAGTACTGGCCGGCGACATTCTGAAAAGCGCGGCCGACGTGGGCGTTCCCATGGCTGGCGTCACTTTGCTTTACCGAAAAGGGTACTTCGTCCAGGAGTTTAATGAGGATGGATGGCAAAAGGAAAAACCCGTCCAGTGGAACCCCGCTCACGAGCTTACTCTGCTCCCCAACCGAGTTTCCCTGACGCTTCAGGGACGCGAGATTCAAATAGGAGTATGGGTTTACGAGATCATTGGCTCCTCGGGTTACCCCTTGCCCGTCTACTTTCTGGATACCGATTTCGAGCCCAATCACCCCGACGACCGCAAGCTCTGTTGGTACCTCTACGGTGGTGACAACGACTATCGCTTGCGCCAGGAGTTTATCTTGGGGGTGGGCGGTCTGCGCATTCTTCGCGACCTGGGCTATATGAACATCGAGACTTTCCATTTAAACGAGGGTCACGCGGGCTTTTTGACCCTGGAACTGATGCGGGAGCAGGGGTACTACGACCCTGACAAGATCCGGGAGCAGGTGGTGTTTACCACTCACACTCCCGTACCCGCCGGCCACGACTATTTCGAGTTCGGACTCATTGACCACACATTCCCACCCGACGCCCTTGCCGCCATCAAACGTATGATGCCCGACATGCAGGGGGTATCCATGACTGAGCTGGGGCTTCGCTATAGCCGCTACGTCAACGGTGTGGCCAAGAAACACGCCGAGGTCAGCAATGCTATGTTCAAAATGGACACCGTGGACTGGGTCACCAACGGCGTGCACCCTATCACTTGGATCAGCTCTGGAATGTGTAAACTTTACAGCAAACATATTCCCGGCTGGGAGCAGGACCCCGGCCGCCTCGTCCAGGCTCTGACCATCCCCAAACAGGATTTGTGGGCGGCCCACCAGGCCTCCAAGCTCCGCCTTTTCGCCCGGGTGTTGGAAACCACGGGCAAACAGCTCGACCCGGAGATCCTGACCCTGGGCTTCGCTCGCCGAGCCGCGACGTACAAGCGGGCCGACCTTTTGTTCTCGAACTTGAAACGTTTCATAGAAGTGGCAAGCGACCGGAAAATTCAGTTTATTTTCGCGGGAAAAGCGCACCCCAATGACAACGAGGGTAAGGCCGTCCTCCAGAAGATCAAGAAGTCGGCCAAGGATCTTCAGGACAAGATTTCCGTCGTTTTCATCGACAACTATAACATGGAAATCGCCTCCTTGCTGACCCAGGGCGTGGACCTGTGGCTGAACACCCCCGTGCGGCCACGGGAGGCTAGCGGTACCAGTGGCATGAAATGTACGATGAATGGCATTATGAACTTCTCCGTTCTGGACGGTTGGTGGATTGAGGGTTGGATCGAGGACGTGACGGGCTGGTCCATCGGTCCCGAGCCCAGCGTGTCCGACTACGAGCACTACGACGACTCTCTGGATGCTATCGATCTTTACGACAAGCTCGAAAAGAAGATTATTCCCACCTACTACAGTGACCACGAAAAATGGGTGAGCATGATGCAGCATACCATCGCTCTCAACGCCTCGTTTTTCAACACTCATCGCGTGATCCGGGAATACGCGTCGAAGGCCTATTCCATCGATTTTAGAGGCATGTAAGCGAGGAAAAAATCATGAGAGCGACCCCTAAACGTAAGCCGAAACACTCAAATGCCGGTTCGAAATCACAACACGCGAGACTTCCAGCTCCGAAGTCTCAGAAATCGGGCACGCAAAAAATGAAAGTCCTTTTCGTCGGAACCGAGCTATCTCCCTTTTCCAAGGTGGGAGGACTGGCTGATGTGATGGGTTCGTTGCCGAAAGCCTTACGAAAGTGTGGGGTGGACGTTCGAGTAGTTACTCCAGCTTGGTCGGGCGTCATGGACAGAGTTCGGGAGGCGGGCTACAAAGTCGCCACCTTTTCCCCCCGGATCAACGCGTCCTACGCTTGGCAAGGAGCGGACGCCGCGGTACATCGGGTGGATGTGGACGAGGTACCGGTCTACTTTTTAGAATCGGACTACTACGGTAGCGAGATGTATCCCTGGAACCTCAATGCCTGGACAGTGCGTCCCTTTGCCGTTTTTTGCGCTCACGCCCTCAATCTGAAAGAGGCTGTAGAATGGACGCCCGATATTTTTCACTGCCACGACTGGACGAGCGCCTATTTGCCCTGTGCCCTGGCGTGGCATCGGCACTATCGGAACGCGGACACAAAAAGCGTTATGACTCTGCATAACGTAGCCCATCAGGGAACCTTTTTTCCAGGATCTTTTTTTGAGGAGTCCGGCATGGACCCCTCCAGTTTCAACATGTGGGGGCTGGAGTTTTACGGACAGGTCAACCTCCTGAAAGGCGCCATCGTCAGTGCCACGGCCATAACCACCGTGTCGCCTCGCTACGCTTGGGAAATACAGACCTACGAATCCACTCAGGCATTGGCGCCTGTGATCTACGCTCAACGGCACAAATTGCACGGTATCTTGAACGGGATCGACGTGGACTATTGGAACCCTTCCACGGACCCCTACCTGCCTCAGTGTTATACAGCCAAATCTCTGGAGGGCAAAAAAGAGTGCCGACGAGAACTTTTGAAAAACACCTCCTTCGATCCCGCTTACAATGGTCCCATCGTGGTCTGCGTTTCCCGTTTGGTGGAGCAAAAGGGATTCGATATCGTTCTGCCCGCTTTGAAACAGCTCGACAGCCTGGGGGCGAAGTTCGTTTTTTTGGGTAGCGGGCACCGCTGGATCGAGGACACACTGAGAGACGCCGCCGCCGCGAACAAGGATTCCTTCTGCTTTTTTCCTGGATACAACGAAGCGCTTGCTCACCTCCTCTACGCCGGCGGAGACATTTACCTGATGCCATCGCTTTTCGAGCCCTGTGGTTTGTCGCAGATGATCGCCATGCGTTACGGAACCGTCCCCGTGGTCCGTGAGGTGGGGGGACTGCGCGATACCGTGATCGATTCTGATTCCGAGGGAGGCGGCAATGGCTTTACCTTTTTGACTTACGACACCGCGGGAATGTTGTGGTCGTTACGCCGAGCGATAGAACGCTTTGCCAACGCTAACGCCTGGGATAAAATACGCATAAGGGGAATGAAAGAAGATTTTTCCTGGGACAAGTCGGCGCGGCTTTATCAAGGCCTCTATCGAGACATTCTTCCAGTGGACAAGAGGTAGCGTAAATATTCAAGTTCAGAGGGGCGGAGCGGAAGAAGTTTGAACGATTACGACGTAGCCGCCGCGGAAGAGAAATTAGACGAGGGAGAGGGTATCATGTACGGAGAAAAATACGGGAGAGTTCTCGGGATTGTGCTTGCAGGGGGCAAAGGAGAACGCTTAATGCCGTTGACTCGTTACAGGGCAAAACCGGCCGTTTATTTCGGAGCGAAATATCGTATTATCGATTTTGCTCTTTCCAATCTCGTCAACAGCGGAATTTTTGCCGTTTACGTTCTCGTCCAGTTCAAGAGCCAGTCCCTTAACGAGCACATCGAACAGGGGTGGCAGTTCGGCGGCGCTCTGCGCGGACGCGATTTTTTCGTGACGCTTGTTCCCGCGCAGATGTGGAGGGGTGAACATTGGTTCCAGGGAACGGCGGACGCCGTCTTCCAGAGTCTGCACCTGATCTCTCTTTTCAAGGCGGACGTGGTTTGTATTTTCGCCGCGGACCACATCTACAAGATGGACGTCGAACAGATGTTGGACCATCACGTCAAGTATAAAGCCGACGTCACCGTCGCCGCTAATGTGGTTCCGGTTGCTGAGGCTTATCAATTCGGTTGCATCAAGACTGACGCGTCGGGGCGCATTGTGGAGTTTCTCGAAAAACCCTCCGTTCCTCCAGAGATTCCCGACAATCCGGGGTTTTGCTATATCTCGATGGGAAACTATATTTTCGAGCGCCACATTCTGGAAGAAGCGCTGATCTATGATTCCCAGCAACCGACCAGTCACGACTTCGGACGTGACATTATTCCAGGACTGGTGCAGCAGAACGCCAGGGTATACGCCTATGATTTCTCGACCAACATTTTGCCTCACTCCACCCGCGAGATTGAAAAAGTGCACCAATGGCGTGAGGATAAACCCTATTGGCGCGACGTGGGGACGATCAAAGCCTATTGGCAGGCTCATATGGAACTTTTGAGCTACGACTCCGAGATGACGCTCTACAATCCCATGTGGCCCATTCGCACCGTTTCCTTCGCCGACCCGCCTTCCTATTCTTACCCCGCCGACGGGCACGACTGCAACGTCAACCGCGCCCTTTTGGCCGAAGGAAGCCGTATCCTTGGAGCGACAGTACAGCGATCTGTTCTGTCGCGCAACTGCGTGGTTCAGCCAGGCACGGTCATTGATGAGAGCGTCATCGGCCAAGGCGTGGTGGTGGGACGGAACTGCCGCATCCGACATGCGATCATCGACGCGCACAACTACATTCCCGACAATACCGTGATCGGCGAGGATCCTGAAGCCGACGCGCGAGAGTATTCCGTCGACCCTGCCTCCGGGATCGTGACCATAGGGATGCCGCGCATCCAATATCAGAAAGACGTGGACGAAAAAGCCCTGGACGCCTTCTCCTGGTCCACGTTCAGTTGACGGTTCACTCAAGGAGGGAAATCTGATGGAAAAAAGAGAACTCGTGATCATTGGCGCCGGCCCGGCCGGGATGACGGCGGCAATCTATGGACGCCGCGCGGGGCTTGATGTGTTGCTTCTGGAGAGAGGGGCCACGGGTGGGCAGATCAATACCACCGATGAGATCGAAAACTGGCCGGGTACACAGCGCGCCACAGGGCCGGAGCTGGGAAATATGTTCCGTGATCACGCCCTCAAATTTAAGACCGAAATCCGCCCCGCCGAGGTAAAAAAAGTGGAGCTCCGCGGAGACAGCAAGGTTCTCGTCACAAATAAGGGAGAGATCGAGACCGAGGCGATCATTGTCGCCACAGGCGCTTACTTCCGCCGCTTGGGTTGCCCTGGGGAAGCCGAGCACATCGGACAGGGCGTCAGTTACTGTGCCGTGTGTGACGGGGCTTTCTTCGAGGACGAGGTCATCGCCGTCGTGGGAGGCGGGAATACTGCGGTGGAAGAAGGAACCTATCTGACGAAGTTCGCCTCCAAGGTATACATCATCCATCGTCGCGACGAGTTTCGGGCCGACCGCGCCGCCGTCGAGCGCGCGCTCTCCAACCCCAAAATTGTTCCCGTTTGGAATAGCGTGGTGGATAAAATCGAAGGCGACGGAGTAGTCGAGAATCTGGTTTTAAAGAACATCAAGACCAACGAGGTTTCTAATTTATCGGTAACGGGCATTTTCATGTTTGTGGGGCAGGCACCCTACGACGAGTGCGTCCGAGGTTTGGTGAAAGCCACGAAAGAGGGATGGATTCTGGTCAACGAGCAGATGGAGACTTCTGTGGAAGGGATTTTCGCCGCGGGCGATGTATGCCGCAAACATCTGCGTCAAGTAGTGACGGCTGCTTCCGATGGCGCTATCGCCGCGATGGGGGCATCCGCCTACATCAACGAGCAGCTCCATCTTCGATCCACCTTGTTGACACCGGAATCCGTAACGGCGTTTTTTTACTCCAGCATCGACCCGGAACAGGTTCGACTTTCCAACGAGGCGGAAAAACTCGCTAAGGCCCAGGACAAAAAGATCCCGATCATCGACGGTTACAAAAATAGCCGTATAACCGAAAAACTGGGCATCGCCCTGCCGGCTGTCGTCGAACTCCGTTCCGGTACGATCACGAAATCGACTCCGATCTCCTCGGAAGCAGATATCGTCAAGGCGTTGGCCTGACCGAGTGTAAAGGCGATTGAGTCGCATGATTCTGACCGTGACATTTAATCCGGCTGTCGACCTGGATTTTATCATCAACGATTTCCACCCCGGCGGGCGATATCACGCGAACGTTTCTCGGCGTAGCCCAGGCGGCGGAGGGATCAATATCTCTATTATTCTGAGTCGTCTGGGCCTATCCTCAATTGCGACGGGCTTCTTGGCGGGGTTCAACGCCTCCTATATCTTGGACTCCCTTCGCAGGGAAAAGGTTTTCGCGCATTTCATCCACACGAGGGGCGAGACGCGGATCAACGTGTGCATCACCGATACCGAAAAAAACCTCGAAACGCGTCTGCACGAATTGGGGCTGGACATACTCGAACACGATAGAACCGCGTTTGTAGTGAATTTTGAGCGCACCTTGGGGCGAGTCGAAAGAGTTGTTATGGGAGGCTCTTTGCCTCCTGGATTCGATGGCTCTATTTACACGCGCTTAATGCGGATTGCCCAAAACAGCTCGATTCCCACCATTCTCTCCCCCCGGAAGGAGGACTTGGAGGTCGTCCTGGAAGAAACACCGACTATTCTCAAGCTGAACTATCAGAAGAGCGCCGAGATTTTCATGGCACGCGCCGAGAGCCTGCACCGCAAGGGAACGGAATGGGTCTGCGCCTCTCTCGAAGAGGGGCGGGTGATTTTTTCCTCTCAGAGAGGGGCTTGGATCGCGGAGGGTGAAAGCGCGGAAATGCTTTATACTTACGCTACTGAGGACGCTCTTTTGGCCGGGATGATCGCCGCCATACAGCAGCGCGCCTCCACGGAGGATATCATGCGGTTGGCCATGGCCTGTAACTGGGAGTGTGCCACACACCCCGAAAAATTTCCCCGCGACAGGGCACGTGTGGAGGAGTTGACGCATCGAGTCCTCCTTACTAAAATCGACTGAGTCGAGTTCTGGAATCCGACCTGCCCGGCGCTTCGAGATTGGGACCGTGAACTCTCCGGTTCGGATTTTGTGGGTTTCGCATATTTTACATAGAGTTTTACATGTCTCGCGAAACGAAAGTTTTTCCTCGAAATATCCGAAAAAGAGAGTGAAAGGGGATTGATTTAGGGTGGAAAATAAATCTCAGGACGTGCAGTTTACATATCAGGCCACGCAAATTTCGACGGCAACAAAGGAGCAACTTCTTCTCATCACCTATGATATCGGCATCCGTTCTTGCCGTATAGCGGAAGCCGCGTTGGGAGCAGATAGTAAAAACCAAGATTTTGACCTAGCGCATCGGGAAATACTGCGGGCTCAGGAGGTCATTCGGGAACTCATGGTGACCCTGAACACCGACAAGGGCGGGGAGATGGCCCGCAGTTTGATGCGAATTTATGATTTCATGTACCAGCTTCTCGTGGAAGCCAACGTTAAAAAGAAGCCCAGCAACGTCCATACTGTTCTGACGATGTTGGAAGATCTCAAGGAGACTTGGGGAGAAGCTCTGATGAAGCTGTTGAAGGAGTATCAGGCAGCCCACCCCGAGGATGAAGATCTTAAGGCTGTCAAGAACCTGAGCCTCGATGAACTGAAAATCGCTCCGAACGCGAAAATCTCAGCGGCTCCGCGCCCGGTTTCGGTTCCCGGCAAGGCTCAACCCGGAGGTTTGAACATTGCTGGATAGCGTTCTGGACACGGTCAAGAACTTACTGAAACTTGAATTGGGGATATACGGCACTTTAAGAAAAATGGTCTCTCGGGAACTGGAGGCCATTATCCTCGATAAGGACATGGAAGAACTCCTCTCGATCTTGCAGGAAAAACAAGAGCTGATCTCCCGGCTTCAGTTGCTGGCGGATACGTGGTTGGACGCTTTCCCCAGCTTAGGGCTTGCGGAGGTTCGAGGGACATCTGGGTTCTGGGAAAAATTAGGCGCGCTTTTCTCTGGAGAGGAAAGCGCCGAATTTGACCAGATTCTATCGGAAACCCGCGCCGCCGCCGAGAATCTAATGGTGGCCGAGGCAAAGGTGCAGGAAGAACTTGAAAAACACGTACAACAACTGCGGGACAAGATGTTGCAAATGACCCAGGGGCGCTCGGCTTTCGTGAACTACGCCAAAATGGGGGGAAGTTACATTGACTCCGGCCAGTAGAAAAAGTAAAAAAAAACTTTCATGTACCCTTTTTCCTCTATTTTTGTTTGTGTTTTTGACGTTTTACCTTTTTTCCTATTCCGCTCAAGCCCAAAATCAAGGTAAAAATTCGGGAAAAAACGATGTTTCTTTCGATAACTCGCCATCAAAAGACGAGGGCATTGCTGATTCCCAGTTGCGAAAAGAACGAGAAGCGGGGCGAAAGACTGTCAAAGAGATAGAGGAGCGATGGGAGCTAATAGCGGATCCTGTTCCACTCGTTCGCCTTTCCATGATCGTAGACGCCCTGAAGCCACACATGGAACGCGAAATTCCTTACGAAGTCCGTATCATCAGATCAGATGTTTCCAACGCCTTTTGTCTTCCTGGCGGGTTCATTTTCTTCACTTCGAAAATGCTGCAACTCCTTCACTCCGACGCTGAAATCGCCGCGGTTATGGCCCACGAAATGGTCCACGTGGACCAGAGCCACGGCTTCAAAATGGCGGCCAAGTCCGAAAAAATTACTTTGGCGGCTCTGGTCGTGATGCTGGCCAGTGGGGGTGCGTTGGCGCCCGTTGCATTGTCTCAGGTGATGCAAGTAGCTATCACCAGTTCGTACTCTATCGAGTTCGAAAAGGAGGCCGACAGCATGGGGTTGGACGCGCTAATCGCCGCGGGCTATCCAGCCTCAGCTATGGTTACTGTCATGGAGGGGTTTATGCACGAGGAAATGAAACGCCCCATCCAGGAGTATGGCATCTACATGGACCACCCCGACTCCATTGATCGGGTTCGGAGCCTGGGGGAGAAGCTGGTGAGCTTGAAGATCGCCGTGGAAAGAAAGCACCCTCTTCAAATGCTCCAAACCTTCGTGAAAGAGAACGGGGCAAAAATCAGCCTTTTCGTGGATGATCTGGAGGTGTGGGAGGGCACCAACGACAACCAGACAAGGGACCTTTTGAGGCAGGTGAGAGAACTGCTGGACCGGGGCTTTCAGATGGAGCTGGTGCCTTATGACCTACGGTTGGAAAATAGCGGAGCGAAAGGAGAAAGCGTCTTACGCCTGAAAAACGTTGTTTTGGCCCATACCCCCTTGCCGGCGGGAATGCCCGGCCTTTCCACCCTGAGGGAAAATCTTCTAGTGGCTTTGGACCGGGCCAGAAAAAAACACCCCATAGCCAATTATTTCAAATATTAACTAGCGAGCGCTTCCAATATTAACTAGCAAGCGCTTCCGATATTGTTTTAGTATTTTTAGTCACCTTTTTCCAATGGGCATGATACAGACGGGAATATCCCTCTCTGCCAATTGGAGAGATGTCCGGGCCACGTCGGGCGAAAGGGAGGCGAGGTAGCGCACGCCGATGCCCAGCGCGTCGGCCGCCAGGTAGACGTTTTGCGTCATTGCCCCAATGGCAACATAGGCCCATTCCTCAGCGCGGCCATTGTTGAAGTTCGCCAAAGCCTTGCTATCCGTCACGAAAACCAGAACGTGCGACGCTTTCCCCACAAAAGCCTGTGAACCGATGGCGGCTTTGACATTTTCCTTGGAAATTTCCCTTAGGGCGTGTTCTTTCCAATCATAGAGAAACGTCCCATCGTCGCCCACCACATATACTTTGCAGTAGGGTTCACGCCCCATAGCCAGCGGAATCGTCCACCCTTTTCCTGGGCGATTGAGACCGGACGCTGCCCACAAGATCGTTGAAAGCTCCTCTTGTGAGATCTGTCCCGTGGGGTAACTACCTGACAGCGCCGAGGCGCGGCTCTTCAAAAGCGAAAAAACGCCCCCTCCGCCTTCCGTCAAAGGATCTGGAAGTTTCACATCCGCCCAGGCCGGCACGCACACCGTGGCTCCAGTCAGCAATACCGTCGTCAGCAACGCCATTGTCACCACCTTAAAAACACGAAAAAACCTCCGTTTGTTTTTGAACGCACAAACCATAACAAAACTCCCCCTTAAAAAAATATCAGAATTCACAATAATGATTATAGCGCGTCTGACTCCAAGAAAAGAACGGAATCTGTCACGTAGACCGAACTCATTTCTCAATATTTTGGTGATAGGTTAAAGATTACGCTAGAATATCAGTGTATACTTGACAACATAAATGAGTTTGCTCATACAATCACAAAGTAGGAGGAATCGTTCATGCCAAACGCGTCATCTAATCACCCTCTGTGGAATCAGTTGTCCGAGTTGAAGTCCAAATACAAGTGGATCGACCTCACTCATGAATTCAGCCCCGAAACCCCGCACTGGTATGGATTCCAGCCTCTCGGCGTCAAAAAGCTGTTCGACTTCGATGTCGCTCCTATGAAGGTCTACGAGTACACTGTTGCTGGACAGTACGGGACCCACGCTGATGTTCCCGGACATTTCGACGCCAAGGGCCGGCTCATGGATGAGATCCCTGTGGACGAATTAGTGTATCCACTCTGCGTAGTGGATAAATCCAAAGAGGTGACCCAAAACGATGACTATGTCCTCACGAGGACGGACATCGAGGCATGGGAAAAAGAATACGGTGTCATTCCCGAAGGCGCGTTTGTGGCCTTCCGCAGCGACTGGTCGCGCCGCGAACCGTCCAAATTTGACAATAACGATGCGGAAGGGCACGCGCATTACCCCGGCTGGGACATCGAATGCGTCAAGTGGCTCGCCGATGTTCGCAAAGTCGGAGCTATAGGGCACGAAACGCCCGACACCGACCCGCCCGCCTGCGAAGCCCAGACTGGTTTCCGCGCCGAAGACTACATCCTCAAAGCCGACAAGTTGAACGTCGAGCTTCTGAAAAACCTGGATCAGTTACCCCCGGTGGGCGCGATTGCCTTCGTTGTCTTTCCGAAACTCAAAGGCGGAACAGGTTTCCCAACCAGAGTGTTCGCCATTTGCCCTAAAGTCTAGATTAAGGAGAGATTCTTATGCCGCAATCCACCCAAAAAAACGGTCTCGTTTTCGATGAACGATTGTCGTATTTGCAAAAGCCGGACCGCTCCAATATGACAGACTCGCAGTACGAACTCTTCAATCGGAACGTCGAGACGATGAAGCGCGATTGGGGATTTATCAATAACCTTTTCAAGGTATTGCCTCTCAATGCTGCGCAGTACGAGGGATTCCTCGCGTTCAAGGCGTCGCTCTTCACACCTGAAGTCTGCTATCTATCCAACGCCGACAAGGAGATGATCGGCCTCGTGGTATCCTCCACAAACGGCTGCACCTACTGCCTGACTACGCACGGCGACGTTTTGCGGGGGCTCACTGGAGACCCCGAATGGGTGGATCAGCTCACATACAATTACCGAACGGCTAAACTGACGGAAAAGCAACGCGCCCTATGTGACTACGCCTACTTCGTGACGACCTATCCGAGGGAGATCGACACGGATCAAGCCGATCATCTGCGCGAAGCCGGTTTTAACGATCACGAGATATTGGAAGCGGCTTACGTGGCCGGTTTTTTCAATTATACTAACCGCTGGGTCAGCACGATAGCGCCGAAGCCAAACAGTGGACACTTCCACCACAACAGAAGTTAAAATAGATATCGACGCCGCCGCTTTGGCAGTGAAATTTTTAAGGGGGAACGACCATGATCGGGGAAATCAAAAAATTGGCGAAAGAGTACGAGCAGGAGATCATTGATCAGAGGCGCCATTTTCACAAAAATCCAGAGACATCCTGGAATGAGGTGGAAACCACTCGGCACATCGTGGAAGAACTCAAAAAACTGGGGTGCGAGAACATTCAGGTGGGGTTTGGGGGAACGGAGTGCGGCGTGGCGGCCGACATCACGGGAAGCGGTGACGACGGCAACTCAAAGCGCGTTGCGCTGCGAGCGGATATTGACGCCCTTCCTCTGAACGACGAAAAGGACGTGCCCTACAAGTCTCAAAAGGCTGGGGCCATGCACGCCTGCGGCCATGACGCCCACGCCGCGATGCTTTTGGGGGCCGCAAAAATCTTGACTAAGATCAAGGGCAACCTGAAGGGAAAGGTTCGACTCCTTTTTCAACCCGCCGAGGAACATGGGATTAAGTCCGGCGCCAAGGCGATGATCGACGGCGGAGCCCTCGAAGGAGTGAGCGCCGTCTTCGGCATTCACGTCATGTCCCCTATCCCCTCTGGGGAGCTTCAGTATCGGGCGGGACCCTTCATGGCGGCGGCGGATGGCTGGGAGTTGGTTATAACGGGAAAAGGCGGGCACGGTTCCACCCCGGAGAGCGCTCTGGACCCTACCATCGCGGCCTTCCAAATCGGCAGCACATTGCAAACTATAGTTTCTCGCGAGATTTCTCCCAAAGACACTGTAGTGGTAAGTGTCGGAGGGATAAGAACCTCTTCCTACGTCTTCAACGTCATTCCCGAACGCGTGGAAATGACCGGTTCCGTCAGAACCTTCCGCACCGAAGCGCAGGACCACGTGAGAGAGGCCCTGGGCCGCATCGTCTCCGGGATATGCGAGAGCACCCGTTGCAAGGCTGAGTTCAAGTACATCCCCATTATTCCGGTAACCGTCAACGAGCCCCAAACCACAGAGCTGGCCAAGTCGGTGGCGGAGGCGGTTCTTGGGGCCGATAGCGTCAAGGAATCGGAACTCGTCATGGGGTCTGAGGACTTCAGCTATTACTCTAAAGTCGCCCCGTCGGTGTTCGTCAACTTGGGCGTGGGCAATGCCGAGAAAAAATCCGATATACCCCACCACTCACCCAGGTTCGACGTGGACGAATCCGCGCTCTACTTGGGTGCGGCCCTGCACGCATCTTTCGCCTGGAGCTGTCTCGAACAAAAATAGGCGCACGATTTAGGCTAAGGGAAAAGACGTGCCAGGCATGAACGTGGCATCGTCGCGCATAATCCGCGGCGTTCTTGCCCGAAATCGCCCAAAGAGTCCTTTAATGAGTCCTTCAATGAGTCCTTCAATGAATCCTTCAATGAGTTCTTCAATGAGTTCTTCAATGAGTTCTTCAAAGAGTCCTTCAATGAGTCCTTCAAAGAGTCCTTCAATGAGTCCTTCAATGGTGGTGTTCGCGGAGATCCTGTCCTCGATGGATCGTTTCGTCGAGGACGTCTTGCATTACGAGCGAAAGACCCGATCCATAGCGTCACATGGAATTTGACTAAAAATATCCCTGTAAACGACGCTGAGGATATGTCAAACGGGTTGGCTCTTTTGACATACTCCCACGACTAAAGTCGTGGGATTGTAAGATCGACAAAGACAGCCGACTGAAACCGGTCTTACGTCTTCTCCTTATAAGAGTGGATGCCCCCATTTTGAGAATATTGTAGACCGACCCGGCAAGGCTAATCTTATGGTGAAGATGTTTATCCTGTTTGGCCTGTTAGAGTTTGGAAACGTAGGTTCTCATTTATTTTTCTGCTCTTCGATATACTTCATGATAGCTTTCTCTGAAATATGTCCCACAGATTCACAATAGTACGAACGTGTCCACAAGGAAGGCATTTTCAGAAGATGAGGAAATTCCAAGCGCAATACTCTTGCCGTATAGCTCTTGAGCTGTCGGACAATATAGTGAGGAGCGTTTATAGGCCGCGTTTTGACAAAGGCGTGAATGTGATCCGGCATGATCTCAAGCTTCGCAATCTGAAC
>JAIRYN010000003.1 GCA_031267575.1 Synergistaceae bacterium
AGCCAGGATCAAACTCTCAGCTCATTCTTTTCACTTACGAAACTTTGCATAACGTTTCCTTTTACTTATTCATTACTGCTTAGCCTCTGTTGGCTCGCCTGTAAAATTGTCAAGATTCAAAAATCATGTTTATCACTGCTTTTTTCAAACTTAATCGTCCACTTTCTCGCGGACAACGAAAGAGATAATACCACGTTCTGAAAAAGTGTCAATACCCTTTTCGCGTTTTTTATAAAAAATCAAAACGAAATTCAACAAACCTACAAAACGGACTTGACGGCTTCAGCCGCTTTCCTCGCTCTGGACGCGGCTTCTTCTTCCGTCCAGTCCAACTTGATGCTGAGGGAAATGCAACGGGACATCCACTTATTGGACGCCGAGAAATCCGCCTTAGAATAATCCGGCATTCCCTCCAAGAAAATCGGGGAGATCGGGTTTGCGAAACGGCGCTCTTTGAAGCGAGTCTTGAGGTGGGTCCAGTTCCGAACGTAATGCCAATTGTTATCGTACCAATGGAAGACGCCCTCCGTGCCGCTTTCCTTCAGCGCGCGGGCGGCTGATCGTGCGAGTTCCTCCTTCGGCATAAAAAAGGAAATGAACGTGGCGCTGTCGCCCTCAGGGTCCAAAACGCGGCGGAAAGTGATTTCTTGGATATCGGACAACGCTTCTTTAAAGGGCTTTTTATTTCGGTGCTGCCGTTCCAGAAAATCCCCCAGCTTGCTGATCTGAGCGCATCCTATAGCGGCATGCAGCTCGGAAACGCGATAGTTGTAACCCGGAAAAAGGTGTCCCTCCGCGCCCCTGTCGTCGTTTTCGTGATCGTGCCCATGATCGTGATACATGTCGGCTCTTTTGTAGAGCGTGCCGTCATTCGTCACCACGGCTCCACCCTCACCGCAGGTCACTATTTTATTGAAGTCGAAAGAATAGCACCCGACGTCTCCGATGCTCCCCAAGAACTTTCCTTTGTAACTGGCACCGAAGGCTTGGCAGGCGTCCTCCACCAGGAACAAGCCCCTTTTTGCGCAGATCCCTTTCAGCGCGTCCATATCCGCCGACGCTCCGCACATGTGTACGGGCATGACCACCTTGGTGCGGGGCGTGATGGCCTTGCGGACCGCGTCCGGGTTCAAACAAAGCGTGTCGTCCACATCGGCCAAAATAGGAATCGCCCCCGCCGCCATAATCGACTCGAAACTGGCGACGAAGGTAAAGGTGGGCATGATCACCTCGTCTCCGCTGCCGACGTTCAGCGCCGCCAAAGCGGTGGTCAAGGCCGCGGTCCCGTTCGCCAGCAGCAGCGCGTGACCGACCCCCGCCCGTTTGCGGATAGCGTCCTCCATCTCCAGCGCCTTCCATCGCCCGGCCCGGACAGCTTTGAAGCCATAGCGCATCAACACCCCTGTTTTCATAACTTCCGCAACCGCTCCACGTTCTTTTTCATCGAACAACTCAAAGCCAGGCATGACCGACCCTCCTTAATCTCCCCGCTAATGTCCCCGCTGTTTTTCAACACGCGGAGTATCTCCAGATTTTCCGCCTTCCCCAATGGAAAAGAGAACAGTCACGCGGCTGAAAGATAGGGCTCGTTTTTTTGCATTGAAGAGCATTTATAAGACCCACTACGTTTTTTCAAGCTTGAATACCCTTCCTGATATAAAATGAACAAAAGGAAGAATGAACAAGAGGAAGGCGGACAAACAATGACGCGGGTAATCGACTACATTCCCTATGAGATTCAAAATGAGATTCAAATGAGATTCAAATGAATGACAAGGTAAAGTTCACTGCTTCTTATAGCGGCGGTAAAGACGGCGCGTTGGCCCTATACCGGGCTATAAAGAGCGGGCATGAACCGATCAGTTTGCTGACTACCTACAACGAGAGCGTTGGGTGTTCGTGGTTTCATGGCGTTCCGACAGAGGTGGCGGGTAAAGTCGCGGAATCGATGCGCCTCCCCCTAGAATGGGTCAAGACCGGGGAAGGAAGCGCCTACGCCCGCGATTTCGAGGCTGCCCTGACGCGATTGAGAAAATGGGGGGTCCGCGCCTGTGTTTTCGGAGACATCGACATACAGCTTCACTATGATTGGTGCGCTTCGCGTTGCAAGGCCGCCGGGCTCGAAAGCCTTTTCCCTCTCTGGAACGGTGGCAGACGGGAACTCGTCCACGAATTTATCGACGCTGGATTTGAAGCCGTCATCACCATCGTGGACACGTCGCGTTTGAGCGAAAAATTTCTGGGTAAACAACTCACGCGGGAACTGGTGGAGGAAATTGCCCTTGAAGGCGCGGACATCTGCGGGGAAAACGGTGAATATCACACTTTCGTCCACGATGGCCCATTGTTCAGAGAGCCCGTGAAAATTCAATTCGGCGAGGCCACAAGACGCGGCCATTACGCGATCCTGCCTGTTTTGTTGGTGTAGGATTGGATGGTGTAGGATTGGATGTGTAGGATTGGATGGAGGGAATTTTCCCTGCTTGATGGCGCCCAAACGGTCGAGGTTGATTGCAAAATAAGTCGTGGGAGTATGTTAACTGCTACACGAAGCCACTTTCGGCTTTGTGGCAAAATCTTTAGCTCGAAAAAACGGGGAACCGATTTGTGGTAATCCTCACGCCCTCGGTAGGTATCCATAAATTTTAAAACATCGCTTCGGGCCAACTTGACTCGAAGCGATGTCTAATAGCGATGTCTAATATAGAAACTATGAAAATTTAGATCTTTATTTTAGGTTTTTTACCTTGAATTGGCTATTCAGCTTTAATGGGTTCCGCGCCCAGTTCCGCGAGAGTCTTATAGGCGTTGTAGCGCTGACGAGCCTCTTTCTCCGCCTGGTCAAACAGGGCGTCCGCCACGTCGGGGAAGCTCTGTTTCAAAGAGGCGTAACGAACTTCGCTTTCGAGGAACTCTTTGAAACCAGCTTTCGGTTCCTTGGAGTCCAAGGTGAAGGGGTTCTTCCCTTGATCGGTTAGGGCGGGGTTGTAGCGATACAGGTGCCAGTAGCCCGCGTCCACGGCCTTCTTCGACTGCTCTTGGGTCTTGCCCATGCCGGCTTTTATGCCGTGGTTGATGCAGGGCGCGTAGGCGATGACCAACGAGGGGCCCTTGTGAGCCTCGGCCTCAGCCAGAGCCTTGAGCAACTGGTTTTTATCCGCGCCCATAGCCACTTGCGCCACATAAACATGTCCATAGGTCATGGCCATACGCCCCAGGTCCTTTTTACGGACGCGCTTGCCGCTGGCGGCGAACTTGGCAATAGCCGCCGTGGGTGTCGATTTCGAGGATTGCCCTCCCGTGTTAGAGTAGACCTCGGTGTCCAGAACCAGAATGTTGACGTCCTCACCGCTGCCCAAAACGTGATCCAACCCGCCGTAGCCGATATCATAGCCCCAGCCGTCGCCCCCGAAGATCCAAACGGACTTCTTGACCAGATAATCGCGGTAGTTGTGAATTTGTTCGTAGTGGGACAGAATTTCCTCTGAGGCAGCAACGCTGTCGCAGGTACAGTTAGGCCCGTCGCAGCAACAGCAGAGCGCTTTCTCCAGTAACGCCTCCACTTTCGCCGCGGATGCCTTGGACTTTTCCCCATCGTTGCGGGTCTCCAGCCACTCCGCGAGAACCGCCTTGTCCTCCTGAGGAATGTCCAGCTTCAGCAACGCCTCCGCGGCGCTGACGAGGTAACTCATCATGACGTTAAGGGAGAGCTTCATCCCGTAGCCATACTCGGCGTTATCCTCGAAAAGGGAGTTGCCCCAGGCCGGACCATGTCCATTGGCGTCCACAGTATAGGGCATACTTGGGGAGGACGCGCCCCATATGGAGGAACAGCCCGTGGCGTTGGCGATCATCATGCGACTGCCGAAGAGCTGGGTGATCAGCTTGGCGTAGGGCGTCTCGCCGCAGCCAGCGCAAGCGCCGCTGAACTCCAGTAGGGGACGCTGGAATTGACTGCCTTGGATGGTGAACTTGTTCCCGGCGTTCTCCTTGTCGGCGATATTTTCTATTGCGTGGGTCCAGTTGGGAATCTCCGCGTTCTGGGTGGCAATGGGCTTCATCTCCAGAGCGCTTACCGGGCAAATATCCGCGCAGTTGCCACAGCCCATGCAGTCCAGCGCGTCTACCTGCATCTTGTACTTGTAGCCGGCTTCTTTGAGGTTCTTGGCTTTGGGATCGACGGCGCCGAATCCATCGGGAGCGGATTTTCGCTCGCTTTCGTTCAACAAGAACGGACGAATGGCCGCGTGGGGACAGACCATAGCGCACTGATTACACTGGATGCACTTGTCGCTCTTCCACTCGGGGACGTTGACCGCCACACCTCGCTTTTCGTAAGCGGAGGTACCGGAGGGGAACCGGCCATCTTCCCAGCCAAGGAAGGCGCTGGAGGGCAGGTCGTCCCCTTCTTGGGCGTTGATGACCATGCAGACGTTCTCGATGAAATCGGGGATCTCCGTGGGCAGCCCCAGCTTCTCCACGGGCTTGTCCTGAGTGTTGGCCCAGTCGGCGGGGACCTTTATCTCTATGAGGTTTTTGAGTCCCGCGTCCACGGCGTTGTTGTTCATTTTGACGACCGCCTCGCCCCTCTTGCCGTAGCTGTGCTCGATGGCTTCCTTCATATATTTCACCGCGGCGTCGATGGGAATAACGTTGGCTAGCTTGAAGAAAGCGGACTGCATAATGGTGTTCGTCCTGTTGCCCAACCCCAGCTTCTCCGCCTCATCCACGGCGTTGATGACGTAGAACTTGCATTCATTAGCGGCCAGGGCGCGCTTGACCTTGGGGGGAAGCTGGGCCTCTAGGTCCTCCAGGGTGACCCACTGTGTATTTAAAAGGAAAGTGCCGCCTTTTTTAATGCCGCGTAGGACGTTATACTGATGGACATACTCCTGTTTGTGACAGGCGATGAAATCCGCGGCGTCGATGAGGTAGGTAGACTTGATAGGCGACTTGCCGAAACGCAGGTGAGACACCGTGATACCCCCGGACTTCTTGGAGTCGTAGGCGAAATACCCCTGAGCGTACATGTCGGTATAGTCCCCAATGATCTTGATGGAGTTTTTGTTGGCGCCTACCGTTCCATCGGAACCCAATCCCCAGAACTTGCAGCAAACCGTGCCCTCTGGAGCGGCCACGATTTGCTCTTTCACCGGCAGGGAGGTGTCACTGATGTCGTCTACGATGCCGACAGTGAAGTGATCACGGGGCTCGTAGAGCTTCAGATTGTCGAACACGGTCTTGATGTGGGAGGGCGTCGTGTCCTTGGATCCGAGTCCATAGCGTCCGCCCACGATTTTGGGGGCGCAGCAACCCTTTTCGAAGAACAGGGTACGGATATCCTCATAGAGAGGCTCACCAAGAGAACCGGGTTCTTTGCAGCGGTCGAGGACGGCGATGGATTCCACTGTGGAGGGCAGAACGCGGAAGAAATACTTCGGAGAGAAGGGGCGATAAAGGTGAACCTCCACAACGCCTACCCGCTCACCTCGGGCGTTCAAGTAGTCCACGGTCTCCTCGATAGCCTGGCAGGCGGAGCCAATGGCGACCACCACACGAGTTGCTTCAGGGTGTCCGTAGTAGTTGAAGGGATGGTATTCCCGGCCCGTGAGTTTCTTGATCTCCTGCATATAGAACTCCACCGTGTCAGGTATTCCCACGTAGTAGGGAGACGCGGCTTCTTTCGCCTGGAAAAAGATGTCTGGGTTTTGGGCTGTTCCTTTATGAAAAGGGTTTTCTGGCCTCATGGAGCGGGTTCGGAAGGTGTCGATGGCGTTGTAGTCCACCAGTTTCGCCAAGTCGTCGTACTCCAGGGAGTCGATCTTCTGGACCTCGTGGGAGGTGCGGAACCCGTCGAAGAAGTTCAGGAAAGGAACGCTGGAACGAATGCTCGCCAGATGGGAGACGGCGGAAAGGTCCATTGTCTCCTGCACGCTTCCAGATGCCAACATGGCGAAGCCAGTCATGCGGGCGGACATGACATCGCTGTGATCGCCGAAAATGGACAACGCGTGTCCCGCCACAGCCCGCGCCGAGACGTGGAAGACACTGGGCATCAGCTCGCCCGAAATTTTATACATATTGGGGAGCATCAGCAAGAGACCCTGAGACGCGGTGAAGGTACTCGCCAGGGAACCCGCGGACAACGCTCCGTGAACCGCCCCAGCGGCTCCTCCCTCGGACTGGAGTTCTGTCACCTTCACGGTCTGCCCGAAGATGTTTTTGAGGCCGTGAGCGGCCCACTCGTCGATCATTTCCGGCATGGTGGACGAAGGCGTGATCGGAAAAATCGCTGCAACTTCCGTGAACGCGTAGGCTACATGGGCCGCCGCCGTGTTCCCGTCCATCGTTTTCCAATGTTTTTTTGCCATAAAAAGTACCCCCTCTTTCATTGTTTAGCGCGCCTGTCCCCAAAAGACAATACGCAGCGTTTTATGGCCTCGGATACGCTTGACATACTCCCACGACTAAAGTTGTGGGATTTTAAGATCGACAAAGACAGCCGACTGAAACCGGTCTTACGTCTTCTCCTTTAAGAGTGGATGCCCCCACTCTGAGAATATTTACAGCCATATTGATATCCCGGTCGTGTTCCGCCCCGCATTTCGCGTTGATAAGCCATAAAAGGAGTTTAACATGAAAGTAGACATATGGCAAGAAACCAAATACAAAACAAACGCCACCGTTGGCGGCGTTGCAATTCTCGTCCAATGGCTTCAGCCGTTGGATGAGAATCGCTTTATCGTAAACAAAGACGCTGCGTGCGCCTTTGAGCTCGTAGCGTTTTTTTACTTTTCTTTCTTCTTGTATTTTACTACAAGAAGTCTACCGCAAATCCGTCATTGCGGCCCTCCTATCGCGTCTCTGGGCTCACCACGGAGTGAAGGGCATGATCTGGTAGCGCCATCCGCCCAACTCGATGTCCTTGAACTGGGGCTCCATAATTTTTACATCCTCGGACTTTAGGAAAGAGAGGTCCATCTCGATTCTGAACACTCCTACGGTACGAGGCTCCTTCAAAGAAACGTCGAAAACCATGCTCGTTCCCATTGTGATCAGCAGAAGTTCCTCCTGATCTCGCTGATCTCGCTCATTTATGACTTTTTTAAATGAAAAAAACAAATCAGAGCTTTTCCGAATGTTGCGAAGGGGGGGAAAACCGGGCTCGCCCCATCGAGACACCAAAACGTTCACCAGAGCGGGCGAGAGAACTCTCCCCTCCGGGTAGACTTTCGCCCCGGCTAGGATTTCTCGCCTCCGACTTTCGGGAAGCAGTCCATTTTGGACGCTGAACCAATGTTCCTTGGGGTCGATAGAGGTCGCGGGACCCAGGTACTCTTGGATAGCCGCGCCTGTGTCTCCGTTGGCGTTCTTCAGGCGAGAGAGAGCGTAATTGCCGTAGCGTCCCAGATTGAAACGCAGATAGAGGAAGTCGAAATTTTCGGGCCTCGTGCTCCCTTCCAAAAGACGTTCCACTTGATTGTTGGCGGATAAGCGGTAAGGATCCAAGAGAGGAGAATTCATCGCCACGACGATGATCGCGAGAATCAGCGTCGCGGTGGTATTGACGCGTGCGATTGCCGAAGGCCACTGGCGCAGAAAGACAGAACCTGCGTAGCCCAGACCCCAGACGCCGGTCACAACAACGAAAAACGTTGCGTGGATACGGTCCACGCTCCAGCCGTACTGCTGAACGCGGAGTCCCAGGGAGCGGAAGCACAGGGCCGTGTAGATGGGCAAGCAAGGCAACAGAGACAGTTTCGAAACAAAGTCCACCACTTTGTTGGAAAAAGGGTTATGGGTTCCGTCCAACCACGCCGCGTTGGCCAATAATATAGTGGCGAACTGCAACAAAAGCATGAGAGAGCTGGCCTGTCCGGTGTTCCACAGGTTCTGGAGCCCTGAAAAGAGAAGAGACACGACGAATACGGTGGATAGGATCGAAAAGGGCAGTAAAAGCCAGGCCAGGATGGCAAGGATCCAACGTCCCACCGAGTCGATACCGGGGTGTTTCAAGGCCAAAGTGGTGGACAGGGCGATGGTGAGGCTCGTAAGGGGAAACGCCACCAGGGGATTGAAGATGATCTGGGGAACGAAGACGAGTCCGATGATCTCGAAGAGCAGAGAAGCGGTGAGCAGTAGGGCCCAAAAGACCGCCGTGACAATGACGGCCTGAAAAAGCAGGAAAACGTTGCGGCAAAGTTGAAAGAAAATATCCGAGTAGGGAACTCGCCAGCTCCAAGAAGCAATGCGGCATTGGAAAAACGGCAGGAGCAAAAAAGCGGCAATAGCGGTTCTGACCAAGTTCATGTTTTGCGTGGGCAGAGCGTAGATCTCTGAGTCTGATGGAAAGACGGACCAGAGCCAGTAGGCGTGGAAAAGGGCAAGGATCGCTGCGAGGGAGCCTAAAAAGCGTCTGAGGCGTCTGCCCCAGTATTCCTGCCCCAACCAGAGGGCGAAGGGGACCACTACCACCAAACTCAAGGGCAGGGTCAGAAAAACTCCGGAACTGGTATAGACGTACTTGCCCAACAAGAAACCCTGGAGCAAGGCCGAGGCGCTAACCCAGAAATAGCGTTTGCGATCAATGCCGTACATGATCACTCCGCCGCGTAATGGTAAGTGATGCCGTCTTCCGGTGGTTGCGGAAGGTTACGAGTAGCCAAAAGGGCCTGTCCCTCTTGAAATTCGATCTTGTGCAGTTTGAGCGGCAGAGGGAAGCGTCTCAGGCTCAGTAGAGGCTGTATCTGAGAGATAGCCTGCTTGGTAATGTAGTCCGGAACGCTCATTGTGTTGACCCGCACTTTGTAGCCCTCCAGCCACAGCTCCTTGTTCTCCACAATTTTTAGCCCGCTTTCGACCTCCAACAAAATACGCAACGTAACGAACAAAACTTTCGCGATGTAGGTTCCCTTGGCGTAAAGCCCGGACGGAGCGATTTTCATGGAAATGTCTTGCCAATGGTCGTCTTTTCCGAAGGTTTCCGTCGCCAGCTTGCGGTTGATATCTTTCTCCTTAAGAAGACACTGGGCGTATATCTGGAGCACGCTCTCGCACTCTACCTCACCGGACGCCCATTTTGTCGGTGCGTTAAACTGCGCGTCGTACATACGGAAGATCAGTTTGTCCAGGCGGATTCCCTCAATCAAAACCCCCGTCAGGTTCATGTAGATGTCGCGAAAACGTCCCGTTTCGTCGGGTTGCTCATCGATGCACAGATCCAGTGTTTCGGGAGAGAACTCCTTAACGTAGTAAGCCAGAAGGCGTGACGTAGGATCCTGGGCGTCGATCTTTCCTTTAAACTCAAAGTGCGCCCCGGATGCCGGGATAGCGAACAGGATTACTCCCAAGCACAAATTAAAAAATAGATGGGAAAATAGATGGGAAAACAGGTGGGAAAACAAATGAAAAATAGCGCGTAGAATCTTCATCGGAAAAATCTCCTTTACCGAAATTATCAAGTGAAATCAGAAATCACAAGGACATGAAGCCATTCTAGCGCATAAACAAACTCCCGGATACCGTGACGTGACGAAATAGAGGTTCGGAAAATCCGCTCAAGGTAAACGCTTTAGACAGTCGAACCAAACAGACAGGGATCTCTGAGTCGTCGTCCCGTTGAGCCAGTCCGCCTTGCCCCCACCCCGCGCTTCAAGTTCGGGGAATTTTTTGAGTAATCCCAACAGGTCCACGGGAAGCTCGGCCCCCCGCAGCAAGATGAAGGGGAAAGGGGTATTGATAGAGGTATCGGGTATGAGAACGAGGCAAAAAGCGTTTGGGTGCTCTGCGACGCAGTTACGCGCGGGTATCGAGAGCAGCTCCTTTGTCAGTCCGGAAAGCAGAGCGAAGTAAAGGGGGTAATTTCCCACCTCGCGCTCCTCCCAGACGATGGAAATATAGGGACGTACCTTGTCCGTCACCTGGCGAAGAAAAGCGTTCTCGGCTTTTTGCCGGGCGAAGACCTCCCCCAGTTGGTCTGGTCGGCAGCCCACGTCCCGCAGCAAGCGCCTCATTACGCGGGTGTACTCCCGTACACGTACTTCCTTTTCCACGGTGAAGCGTACCTCCCAGTCGGGGGCGGAACCATTGAACCCCGTAACCAGAAACCCGCCGATTTCTCCCGTCCGTTTCACGTGAGTCCCCGCGCAGGCCGTGGCGTCAATACCCGCCACACGCACCACCCGTATCCGCTCGTCGTGGATGCGGTCCCACTTGGCCTTCAGCTCTGGGATTTTCTCCGCTTCCTCTCTGGAGGTCAGGAAGGACTCCACCGGCAGGTCGGCGCGGATGACTGCAGCCGTCTTTTCCTCCAGCTCAAACAAAGACTCCCAGGTCAGAGGGCCGTCGTAGCGAACGTAGACGACGCTTTCGTCCACCCCGATGTTCACCTTGAGGGTTTCGAGGCCCTCGCAGGCGTTTTCTTGCAAGCGAGAAAATAAATGCTGCCCCGTGTGCATCTGGGACAAAATCATGTTGCGCGCTGTGTCGACCTCCGTCACGACTTCCATGCCAGGTTTCGGTTTCCCCTCAATCAAGGTCAGATCGAGGATCGTTTTATAAAACGGAGAGCCAGCGAGGCGGGAGCTGCGCGAATCGCTTAGTTTCTTCTCTATCGAGTCTTCTATTGAGTCTTCGTGCTTGTGGGCGTCGCGGACCTCGGCGCGGAATCCCTCGGTTCTCAGCGTTCCCGTATCTCCCGGCTGACCTCCGCCGCTGGGGTGAAAGGGAGAGTTTTCCAGGACGATCTTGGCTTTTTTATTGCTGAGTTCGAGAACATCAACAATTTTTGCAGTTTTTGCGGTTTTTTTTTCTCCTTCGTCTCGACGCGTTTCCATGTTCGCGACACTCCTTTGCGTTTTGAATATGCTGCATTATACAAAAAATCAAAGGGTGAAGAAGAAAAAATTCACTTTATATATTTATTTTATGGAAACCTTTTGGTCCGAATCGCTTCACTCCCTGATATAATCTAAAGATCGAGTCGAGTGAGGGGGATGCGGCATGTCGAAACTCGTACAAGTCGAGACGGTTTTTTCGTATAGCGAACACTTGCCTGTGGTGGATGTCTGGTTGGTGGTGGATATTTTGCGGGCAACAACTATGATAGTAACTTGGTTCGCTGCGGGAGGCGCCGAACTCTACCCTACTGTTTCCGTGGATGCCGCGAGGTCTCTTGCGGAACATCTGAAAGAAGAGGGCGGGCAACCCCTTTTGATGGGAGAACAAAACGCTGTCGCGCCCCAGGGGTTCGACTTGGGAAATTCTCCATTAGGCATTACGCCGGAAATGATCCAAAAATATTCTTGCGCTGTCATGGCTACCACAAATGGCACAAAGGCCATATCGAAGGCTGCCTCCATGGGAACACCCGTTCTCATTGCTTGCGCACGCAACGCCTTTGCCGCTCTCGATTTGGCGCTCACCAAAGGGAACCGGTTGGGTATTTTTTGTTCCGGGCGCAAAGGACGTCCGGCGTGGGACGACACGTTGTGCGCGGGACTTTTCATCGCCATTCTGAAAGAACACTTCCCCGACATACGTCTCGCCGACAGCTCGCGGTTGGCCTTGCTAGCCTGGTCGGAGCCCAAGAACTTCAAATCATCCCTTAAAACCGCTGATCACGCTATTTTTTTGGAAAAGATCGGATATGGAGATGATATCGCTTTCGCGGCTGAGATCGATGCCGTCCGTGTCGTCCCCGAACTTCATGAGCTTCCCAGTGGAAACGAAACGCGGTTGGTCCTGCGCCCAGGTATGGTCCCCGAAAAACCTCTCGCGTTGAACCGCCAAGCCTCATGGGCTCTGAAAATATTGGAAAAAAACTCGCGCGGAGGGGAAATTTTCTCTGAACCTACCGCCTTGATTCGGTTGCTCGCTCCGAACCGGACCGAAGATGATGCCTTATCTGATTTTTCACCTATGGCGGAGGGAAGGCACAGTCCAGGAAACGTTTTCTTCGGTGGTGAACTTTACCGGCGACGACGCAGAAATAAGGTTAAAAGAACCTCTTGAATTTCTGATTGAATTTCTAAACACGAGAGACAACATCATCAGATGTGGAGTGAATAGGTCAGTTATGAAGACGTTATATTTAGATTGTTTTGCGGGTATTGCTGGCGACATGTTGGTGGGGGCGCTCTTCGAGTTTGCTCCAAATCTGGACCGACTCAGAGCTGAGTTGGCTAAAATGACGAAACTTTCGACCTCGGATTACGAAATTCAGATAGAAAAAGACGTCAGGGGCGGCATCGCAGGAAACTATTTTTGCGTGAAGACCCATGAACATCATCCCCACAGAGGATTGAAAGAAATAGAGGACATCGTCGTGACCAGCGCTCTTTCTACTCGTATCCAGCGCGAGGCCATGAGAGCTTTTGCTCTGCTGGCGGAGGCCGAGGCGAAAGTCCATGGCGTTACGCCGGAGGAGATCCATTTTCATGAAGTGGGGGCCATCGACTCCATCGTGGACATCGTGGGGGCCTTCATTTTAATTGATCAGTTGGAGTGGCCCAGGGTACTATGCTCCACTATTAACGTGGGGTCAGGGACCGTCACGTGCGCTCACGGGCTGTTGCCCGTGCCCACTCCAGCGACGGAGATTCTGCTCCATGGCCTGCCGGTTTGTTCGAGGGGAGAGCCTATGGAGCGGACAACGCCTACAGGCGCGTTATTGGTCCGTTGTTTGGCGGACGGATTCTGCGAGATCCCGGAGGGAACGATTCTGACTTCCGGTTACGGACTGGGGACTCGGAAATCGGACCTGCCCAACCTCCTCCGCGTTCTTCTGATGGAGTGCAAAGAGCTGGGGGGGCAGGGCGTGAAGCATGATCGCGTGACACTGCTGGAAAGTAATATCGACGACATGAATCCTCAGGACTTCGAACTTGTCACAGAGCGGCTTTTTGAAGAGGGCGCCTTAGATGTTTGGTTGGAGTCCATCGACATGAAAAAAGGACGTCCGGGAGTGAAGTTTTGTTGCCTTTGTTCCCCCGAAAAAGCTGAGGCGCTTTCGTGGATCGTTTTGCGCGACACCACCACTCAGGGGGTGCGGCGAGCAACTCTTGACCGCTCTAAATTATGTTATAAGATAGACGAAGTTTTCACCTCCCTGGGCGCTCTGAGGGTGAAAACGGCTTTTATGGGGGAAAACCCCATTCGCCGTACTCCAGAATATGACGACATCAAGCATTTAGCGAAGGAAAAAAGGCTTCCTCTGTCGGAGATTCGCAATCAAGTTCTTCGTGAGTTGCCGCAATGATCGTTACGGTTTCTACAGGAGATTGCGGAAAAAGGAACAATATTTCTTCGAGCGCACAAGCGCGGTTGATTATTGGATTGGCTGCATTGTTTCGTATCCTTGCGGGAATACAAACCAAATAAAAAACTATAGATTCTAAAAATCAGAACGGAGGTTCCCCGTGAGTATTATCATAACCCTTTTGCTTGTGGCTTCTGTGGTGATCAATGTGTGGCTCTTGAGACGAAGGCCGGGCCTCGGAAAACGTTCCTCTTACTCCACGTTGTTGGAGGGGATCAAAAATATCAAGGAGCTGGCGACGATACGGCAGGCTTTTCAATCTATTGTCATGTTCGAGGATTCCAAGTCCCTATTGGGTTTTTCCCTGCCGGGGACGAGACGTAAGTTTATTCTAAAGTACGCCGGTACTATCGTCTGTGGCAACGACTTGGCGCAGGTGACGATCACGGAGCGCTTCGCACTCAACCGGGTGCGTATGGTCGTGCCTCGCAGCCGATTGCTGGATCTCTACGCGGACATGAAAAGCGTTCAGGTTTACGACCAAAGGGCGGGTATATTCACCTCCATCGAACTGCAAGATCAGAATCGGGAAATCGCCAACAACTTGGAAGAAGTACGGCAGGACGCTCTTCAGAGCGATATTCTGCGTCGGGCGGACGAAAACACGCGGGCAGTTCTTACCTCTTTGGCCGCGTCTCTGGGTATGATAGCAGAAGTCGTCTTCGATCAGGAGGAGGAGGTTCTCCACGTTTCGGCTCCGACAGATCCAGAACTTGAGCCATCTCTTGTTTCTGGGGAAATCGCCAGGGAGATCGGAGTCGAGTCCGAGGTTCTCTTTCCAGAAAAAGTCAATCTGCCTTAAAAAATGGCGATGTGAAAAAAGATATAAAAAAGATATAAAACAAAATAAAACCCGTCGAAAAGGCTTTTGACGGGTTTTATTATTTGGTGGGCTCGGACGAATACAATCGCATGTTGTTTACGAAAACCTAAACCACATTACGTATTCAAATAATATTACGTATAAATAATATTACGTATTGAAACAATGCGTGACTTTTTATTATAATACAACGAATTTTACGGAAAGCAGCTGTAAAAGGAATTAGGAATTTCTGGTCGCTGCGGAGACCCGCGCAAAGTGCTCGGGAAAATCGAGATTTTGGACAAGAAAGAATGGAGGAGAAGTGACAATGAAGAAAACATTAGTCGTTTTGGGTGTCATTCTCGTTTTGGCGGCGACCTGTTCCACAAGCAGCGCGATGGATCCCGTGAAGAGAAGCGATTACTTCATCACTGTGCTGACGGGGCCTTCCAGTGGAATTTATTTCCCGATCGGCGGAGCTTTTTCGACGTTCGTCGGCAAACTGGGGTACAGAGCCTCGGCTACCGCTACCGGCGCTACGGCGGAGAACATCAATGCTCTTCAGACCGGACAGGGAGAAATGGCCATCGCTATGGCCGACTCAGTTATTCAGGCTGTGGAATCCTTTGGCGCTTACGAGGGACAGCCTCCTGCGGACGATTTGCGCGCGATGATGGGACTGTGGCCCAATTTCTGCCAGATCGTCACTACGGTGGACTCAGGCATCGCGAAGTTCACCGACATGAAGGGTAAACGTGTAGGAGTGGGTGCTCCCAATTCGGGAGTGGAACTTAACGCTCGAATGATGTTCGAGGCGCATGGAATGACCTATGATGACTGCAAAGTGGACTACCTCAGCTACGGCGAGGCCATCGACCAGATGAAAAATGGCTTATGCGACGTGGCGTTCGTCACTTCCGGACTCGGCAACGCCACCATTATGGAGCTGGGGACCAGTAAAAAAATTTCCTTCGTCCCAGTCGAGGGCGAGGCGCTCCAGAATCTTCTGAAAAAATATCCTTTTTACATCGAGGCCACGATTCCGGCCACGACTTATGGAACGAACAGCGACACCACCACGGCCGCCGTCATGAACATCATGCTCGTCGATGTTAAACTACCCGCGGAGGTAGTATACGATCTGCTCGATAATATCTACTCGCCCGCGGGTATCGAGGTGATCCAGGGATCTCACGCCACGGCGAAGGCCAACATCAGCCTCGACACCGCCCTGCGCGGCATCGTGGGAACTTCCGTTCCTTTCCACAACGGAGCCGCCCAGTTCTACAAAGACAAAGGTTTATTGAAGTAGTCGAAGGCGTGACGAACGAATTGAACGTCATAGTCGCGAAGCCATATCCGGGAATTTTTTCTCCCAATTGAGATGCGTGGGCGCATGAAAATTCTGTTGACCGTTATTGCTGCGATATTCGCCGCGATTTTGGCTCAGGTGTCTTTATGCGTTCATGCGGAATCAGTGGAATTAATAGAATCAACGGAATCAGTGGAATTAACGGAATTCACGTTGCGCGTCAGCGACTGGAAAACCGGCGTCATCTACTCCGAAGTTCCAGCAAAGGCCGGAAGCAAACTCTTTTTCGGCTGGATTCACTCACTGGAAAAAATCCCCTGGAACGAATATTACCACATCGCCGAGGACGGAGCTCTGATACTGGACTCCGTCACCTTCCCTGCCTTTGGTGCCGGTATCCCCGAAAATAAGGGGAAGGTGTGCTATATCGAGAACGGTTTGATTCATATGGAAAAAATCGATCAAACGTTTGAAGAGTTGGTATGGCTCAATTCCCACACGGCGACCCAGGAAATACTGCTAGACGGCGAGTACGTGACGAGAGGCAGCGACCTGCCTCACCATGCTCGATTACGTTTGGTCATCGGTGATTGATCCCTTACGACCTTACTATCGAGTTGCTTACTATCGAGCTGCTTTGATGCCCACTCTCGCCTACATAAACATAGGACATAAACATAGTGAAATGTTGATTTGAAGGTATTGTCTATGAAAGAGGTGATGGCAGTGGAGCAGGATAAAATGGAAGGCGATTTTTTGAAAGGAAGCTCGGACTTGAAAAATAACGCAGGTGACGCATTGAATGAGGAGATTACCCAGGCGATGGGAGGAGTTCTAACTCAAACACAGCAAGAACTTATCGAAAAACTCGACAAAGAGGCTAGTACTCGTACTTTGCAAAATCCTTTGATGGCAAAACTCTTCTTTTTCGCCTGCGTCGCTGTTTCTGTGTACCACTTCGTCACTTCACTATATGGGATGCCAGTCGTGCTCAAGCATCGTTCGTTACATGTAGCCATGATGTTGGTCCTGGGGTTCATCATGTATCCCTTCGGCAAGAAAAGCGACTACAAGCACATAAGCTGGGTTGATTGGCTGTTGATCGTCCTGGCGATGCTTGTGCCGTTGTACGTTTGGATCGACTATCTGGGTATCGTTAGCCGAGCGGGAAGGGCCAATGTCTACGATCTGGTCGCTGCGACGGTTTTGGTGCTATTGGTGCTGGAGGCCTCGCGGCGCATGTCCGGCTGGGCGCTGCCCATCTTGAGTATGGTCTTCATCGCCTACGGCCTTTATGGGCGCGGGTTGCCAGGGATATTCGGGCATCGCGGCTATACATGGCTGCAACTTTCCAACCATTTCTTCGCCAATACGGAGGGCATCTACGGCTCTTCGGTGAGCGTGGCCGCCAGTTATATTTTCTTGTTCATTCTCTTCGGCGCGATCATGGGTCGATCTGGAATGGGGGCCTTCTTCAATGATATTTCTATGGCTCTGGCTGGTCATTCCAAAGGCGGCCCGGCAAAAGTCTCCGTCGTCGCGTCAGGATTGTTGGGTTCTATCAATGGATCCGCCGTCGCCAATGTCGTTACCACGGGAGCTTTCACCATCCCTCTCATGAAAAAAACCGGTTACTCCAAGGAATTTGCGGGAGCCGTCGAAGCCTCGGCTTCGGTGGGTGGCCAGTTGCTTCCTCCCGTCATGGGCGCCGCGGCTTTTATCATGGCAGAGATCCTGAGTATACGTTACTCCGTGATCATCGTACACGCGGCCATTCCCGCCCTCCTTTACTACCTGGGTATCATCATTCAAGTGCACCTGCGCGCTTGCAAAAACAACCTGCTGGGTCTACCGAGAGACCAGTTACCCCAGGTAGGGGCCGTGCTGAAGGCGAGGGGACACTTGCTCATACCCATCGTCATCTTGCTTTACCTGCTTCTCTTTTCCGGCACGACCGTCGTTTTCTCCGCCGTTGTGACGATCGTCGCCACGGTCGTCGTCGCCTGTCTCAGGAAATCCACTCGAATGAGTTTCGACGACGTATGCCAGTCTTTCGCGGAAGGCGCGCGCTCCACGGTCCCGGTGGCAATGGCCTGCGCCTGCGTGGGAATTGTCATCGGCGTTATTTCAAAAACCGGCTTCGGATTGATAATGGCGAACAGCATCATTGCTTTGGGTAAGCAAAGCCTATTTCTCACGTTGATCTTCACCATGATCACCTGCATGATCCTCGGCATGGGGGTTCCCTCCATTCCAGCCTATATCATCACGGCCACAATCGCGGCGCCCGCTTTGGTTGGACTAAATGTAGGGATTGAGCCGGTTGCGGCTCACATGTTTGCTTTTTATTTCGCCATGTTCGCCAATCTGACTCCCCCTGTGGCCTTAGCGGCTTTCGCGGCGGCGGGTTTGTCCGGCGGGGATCCTATGAAAACGGGGTTTGCTTCGGTGAAGCTGGCAATCGCGGGCTTCATTGTTCCCTACATGTTTATTTATTCTCCGCAATTACTTCTCATCAATACTTCGCTTCTTGAAGGCATTCGCGTCGCGATAGGCGCTTGTGTGGGGGTACTGATGATCGCCGTAGCCGTCGAGGGGTATCTTTTCACAAAAGTACATTCACTTCTGAGGGTGATATCCTTCGGCGGCGCGGTCTGTTTAATTGACAGTGGGCTGGTGACGGACCTGATCGGCGGCGTTATCTTGGTGGGGTTGCTCGCGACCCAACATTACGCGGCTCTAAAAGAACGAGGGCGAGGCGCGCTGGTGGCGTGATCTCGGAAACAAGAATAACATGCCGGGTTCCTCGAGGAAACCCGGCATTTTTTGGCGCATGAGCGCGAGCTTTAGGGAATAAGATATAGCCTACTAGTCTACTGGAAGTTCAGTTTAAGAAGCTGAACCTACTTGCTCCGCCTCATAAGGAGAGGAACGAGAGAGAATAGCGCAAGCGCCGCGTAACCCACGTCACAGCCACCACTGCTGCCGGATCTACCGTCAGCGCCCTGTTCACCGGGATCGCCTTTGTCACCTTTATCACCTTTCTCGCCAACGGCGGCGGTGTGTGCGTACCCTGCTGCCAATTGCCCGCTGAAAGTCGGGTTGTTATTGACGCTTTCGTAAGCGATATCGTAGATACCGGAAGGCAATGTACTCACATCGATGTTCAATACACTCTTACCATCAACCATGGTGGCGAATCCATAAAACGTCTGGGATTCGTTCGCGTTCGCTCGGACGGAGTCCGAGGACGCGGCGGTGTTCACACTTGCGGTGTACTTAAGTAGAACGCCCGAGGGAATGATCACGCCATCGGCTTCGAATACGAGGGTGTTAGGCTGAGCTGACGACTGTTGGACAGGAGCAAACTTTTCTAGCGGATACGAAATTTCGAAGTGTCTGTCCGTTGTGTTGAGGGGTTTCTCCGTGCCATCGTTGTAAATGACGGTGACGGCGCCGGTGGCTTCGTCTATGGCGATCTCTACGATGTCCTTGGGATTCTTCACGGCTTCTGTTTCGCCAGGCTTACCGGGGTTCGGTTCCTCCATATTCACAAGCCACGTCCTGTCCTGGTCGGCGAACTCCAGGTCGAGATGTATCGGTACATCCATGCTTGCGAGGGGCCTCCCGCCATCGAGATACTTGATCTTAGCCGAGTCTCCATCGTCGGAGTAACGGCTGTAAGCCACGTCACCGCTATTGGTTTCCGTGCTGAAACCTTCTCCAACTGTATTGCCACTAAATGTCGAGATACCGTAGAGCGTGACCTCAACGTCGGACGATACCAAGCTGACGCCCATTCTGCCTGGTTGAGGACTGTCGCCATAGTGAATATCCACCGCGCCGCCCGCGTAGGTCGCCTTGTTGCCGGTAAAGGTAGAGGTCGTGATGTCCAGCGTTCCGATGCCCTTCACACCCACCGCGCCGCCCGAAAGCGCTTCATTGTTGTTGAACACGGTGTTGACGAGGGTAACGGCGCCGTTTCGTGCCGAGATGGCTCCGCCCATGCCCATGACGTCATTTCTGCCCTTGGCCTTGTTGCCGTTGAAAATGCTGTCCGTAGCGTTCAACATCGGCAATCCTGTGCCGTGTGGGTCCATATAGATTGCTCCACCGCCGCCGGCGCCCGCCGTGTTGTTGTTGAAGGTCACCCTGTTCAGGTTGAGCGTAGCGTTGCCCTCCACAAAAACCGCGCCGCCCGGCTTCGCGTTGTAGGCGCCATTTTTGACGACCACGTTACTGAGGTTGGCGACTACCGTCCTCTCCCCGCCGTCGAAGTCGAGAACGGGGTATCCGTTACCGTCGATAATGTGCCCGTTGCCGAAGATTGACACGTTCTTCGTGATGAAGACGGTTGCGCCGGTATCCGCGTCGGTTTTGGAAGTTGTGCTGGAGTTATAGGAATGTGTATCATAAGTCAGGTTCGAGTTGATAACGATAATATCCCCATCCTCGGCGATACCTTCAGTTATAGCAGTATCTTTCGTACCACTTATGGAGTAATTCCAGTAGCCCAAAGCCTTTTTCAGGTCCTCATGGCTATTGACCTCGATGGGCGGGGTTATCACCGCTGAACGGTTCGCGTCAGCGAAGTATGTCGCTGGCCAGGCGTTTTCACCTACAATCAAAGTGCCAAATTTTGCGTCGTAGGGATCAGCGGTTACCTCTTCGGTAAAGGTGGGTGGATAGTGGGCGCTCAAGACGTAATCGTCTGTCTCGGTGCCGTCGATACCGTCGCTGTTGCCTTTGAACGTGGCGTTGATCGTCGCGGCGATGGGAGTCGGGAAGTAATTATTGCCGCTCGTGCCGTAAATGTGAATGGCGCCGCCCGACCACCCAGCGGTATTATCGGTAAAACTGGAACTGGAGTCTACGTTGAAAATCGGGCTATTGGGCATAGTGGAGAACGCTATAGCGCCGCCCAGTTGATCCGCGCTGTTGTTGACGAAGGAAGTATTAGCGACAGTGAGCGACCCATTGACGTGAATGGCGCCGCCCCTACGATGCGTCGTGTTTCCTGAAAAAGAACTGTTACTAATGTCCAGGCGGGCGTTGTTCTGCATAAAAATCGCGCCGCCGCCCATATTGGCGCTGCCTGTTGTGGTCCCATAGCTCGTATTGTCTTTGAAGGCGCTGTTTTTGATGGTGAGCTCACCGGCAAAGACGGCGACTGCTCCGCCTCCAAATCTATAACCGTCACTCTCACCGTCCGAGTCCGCATCTTTACCGCTTTGTAGATTTTGCAGGGTTAGATTGTACAGGGTGATTCTGTTGCGCGTGTCATCGGTACGGTTACTCCCAAAGCGCAAAGCGGTGTCCGCGCCATTCTTCCCGTCGAGTGTGTGACCCTGTCCATTAATGAAGATCCATTTGCCGTCGGTCGCGGCGGTACCATGCAGGCTGCTCGCTCCATAGGTGGTCGATGTCACAGCGTCAATATCGTTTTCCAGGTAGAGGGCCGTCACCGTACCGGATACCGCTGTTTTAATCGCGTTATCTAATTCTTCACCGGTTGCTATGGGTTTCACGTCGCCCACGCGCAACAATCCCTCACCGTATTCATACGCGCCGATATCGGCTGCCACCCTCACGAAACCGCGCTGATCCGCAAAAGGAGCAAAACCACTGTTTGCCGCGTCAATTGCCGGAGATTTCGCCTTGAGAGCAAGCGTTCCGTCAGTGCCCGGCGTGGTCGCCGTAAACAAATCTCCCATGATTACGCCGATCGTGGAGGTTTCGTTATGACTATTATTAGTACTAAAGCCTATCAAGTTATAGCCGTCGTCGAAGTTGTCGACATCGTTGTTTAATGCTGTTGTGCTGGTTGTGTTGACCTTATTGCCGACGACAATACTGTTGACGAGTTTGACGGTACTATTGACCCCTTTCGCCAAACCGCCTCCCTTATAGTCTCCCGTCACGGTATTTCCCACGATGGTACAGTTCGCGATTGTTCCAGTGGCAACGGAGTCTCCTGCTCTGTTGCTGTTTCCCGCGTAAATGGCGCCACCAGCGCGCGCCGATTTATTTCCAAAAAAAGTACTGTTGATGATGTTCAGCACGCCATTATTCTGTAAAAACACGGCGCCACCGAGCGCGTTGTTTCCGGTCCCTACGCTTTCGTTATTTATGAACGCGCAATTTTCAATTGTAACGATTCCTGAACGCACACTGAGAGCGCCGCCGCCATAACCATAGGAACCACCTCTGGCTGTAGTCGCGCCGCCTGTGCCGCCGACCTGAAAGTCCTTAAAGGTCAGGTTACGCAATACGATAATGTTGCCATCATCGCCGCTGGCAGTACCGTCAAAACGCAAACCCGTGTTCGCCCTGTTCCCAAAGCTACCGTTTGTCGCCGTGAGAGTATGTCCCTTCCCATTGATTGTCACATGCCTAGAGGTTGCGTAGGTAGCCGCGGAAACCGCGTCAATGTCTTTACTCAACTCTACATAAGTCATTACGTCCTCAGATGCCGCGGACTTGATTGTTTCATCCAGCTCACTCCAAGTTATGACAATGTAGGGCTCGCTCGCTGTTCCCTTCCCCGTTGTCGCGTAGGCTGCCGGCAACGGAGCCAATAGCGCCAGTACGCTAATCAATACAATTGTTAGTTTTAACAAACTCCTAAAAAGCGCCCAAATATTTTGCACTATAAACACCTCTCCTAATTTCACTCTGCATCATAAAGGACTGTTCCGATTTGAATTGCCGAATTTCCCAGTGCGCTCACAACTCTCTGCCGTCTCTTAATCCGACGACGCTCGTTACTACACCAACCTCAATCGATGAGTTCTCGCCTCCTTTGCCTCCGGAGCTGCCAATCCCGTTCGGGCGGGTTTTCGTGAACGTAAGCGATCACGACTTATCAGCGCTCGCCATTATTTTCGACAAGGGCAGGTAGCCCCTCGTCGCCATCTTCGTTCCATCCTCCGTTACCCACAAGGCCTCCGCGCCGTGTCTTAAAAGTAGCTCCCGCGCCTTGTCCAGCGGAAGGATGAAGGCGGCGGTTGAGAGAATGTCGGCAGTAGCGGAGTCGGGGTGAAGGACGGTGACGGATTTCAATCCCTCAGCGGGAAAGAACGTTTTCGGGTCAATGATGTGGTGATAGCGCCGCCCTCCCACCATGAAATAGCGTTGATCGTTGCCGCTAGTGACGGCTGCCCCATCCGTGAGCCGGAGGACGTCGAGAATTTTCGATCTGTCCTCTTCCTCCGTCGGGGCGTGGATGCCGATGTTCCAAGCGCCGCGACCGTCGAGAGGCTTGCCAATAATGGCCACATTGCCCCCCGCGTTGATAAGACCGGACCTCATACCTGCCTCCCGAAGGCATTCGATGGTTTTTTGCACCGCGTATCCCTTGGCCACGGCCCCCAGGTCCAGGCGCATGTCTTCATGACGTAACGAGACCATTGAGTTCTCCTGATCGATAAGGATATCCTCCACAGAGACGTGAATCGCGGCCTGGCGAAGCTCCTCCTGAGATGGAATCGAAACCGGTTCCTCGCCCGCCAGTACTTTTTCTCGACTGTCATGCCAAATCTTCAGGACTGGCCCCAGAGCGATGTTGACCGCCCCGCCCGTATCCCCGTAGGCCGCTTTAGCTCTTTCTAGAAGATCCACAAGAGAACGATCAACCCGCAAAGGCGCGTTTTCCGCGCCCGCGTTGTCGTTGATCGTTTTTATATTGAGCAGCCCGTCGTACTCGTGATAGATATCGAACAGGCGGTGTAGACGGCTCATTTCGCCGCGGACAATCTCCGCGTATCGCTGGAACTCTTCCTCGCTCTCAGCGAAGGCTGTGAAAGAGACGATGGTATCAAAGGTATCGAAAAATTCCATGGAAAACTTGGGAGGGTTTCCTCCTATAAGGTTTTCTCCTATTTTGGGCACGCTACCGGACTCCGTCCGCCCGCTCCAGGTCCAAACAGCGAACATAACAAGAACCACAAGCGACAGCGCCGCGCCGAAAAAGCGACCTCGAAAGCGGCTCATGTTGTGACTCATGTCTGAGAAACGTGAGCGTTCCTCATGGGAACGTTCTTATTCTTGTTATTCTTGAAAAGAGGCATCACCACGCGAAGCATCACGGCCGTTAGGCTACCGGCCACGACGCCCGCTACCACCATGACGGGAAGCAGGAAAAGCAACAGGTTGGAGGAAGCCAGCCAAGAGGCCACGGCCAGTTGCGCCATGTTGTGAGTAATGGCTCCCGCGACGCTGAGCAGAAAGTACGAGGCGTTCCGCCACAGAGCCGCCAGAAGAGCGATAACGGTCAGAGAGAGTATTCCGCCGCTCAAGCTCAAAAGTCCCGCCACCAACCCCCTCGTCAGAAGGACAAACAAAGACTTCATCAACGCTAATAAGAAGGCGGATCGTCTGCCCATGAAGAAGAGCGCATACATCGTCACCACATTGGAAAGCCCAAAACGCATGTGAAACGGCAGGGGTGGAAACATTCCCTCCAGTATGGATAACACGAAGATCATGGACAACATGAAAGAAAGTGTCGTCAATTCGCGCGCCGTAAAATTTTTCATTGCCAACTCTCCTCGTTCTGAACATTCTTTATAACTCTTTTATAACTCTAATGTATAACCTTCAATATATAACGCTATCCAAAGCCTCTTCTTCCCGCTCACGAGTGACAACACGAATAACCACTCTGTTAGGAAGACACACGGCCGATTGTCCTGGCAACGATAAAAAGCCCATGTGAACACATATCTTGTCTGGACAGTCGGATTGGACAAACCCCACCGTTTCCTCTCGCACGACAATCTTCACGCCGGGCAAACCGGTAGGACTGTAATAAAACCTTTTTTCGCTCAGGGGAACCAGCTGGTCCATTTGTCCGTTTACGGTGATCTCCGCGTACCTCTCTCCTTTGCTTCCTCGATAGGTCGAGACAAAGTAAGAGACAAAGTAAAAAGAAGAAAGTACCAAAAATAGAAACGACAAAGCCCAGAGATCGCGCCAGACAAAAAATTTTCTCTCCACAGAACACCCTACATTTCTCGAACATTGTCATCCAAACATGTCTTATCAAACATATCTTACATATCTTACAAAAGTTGGGCTAGCCAATAAACAAACATGAATAACGTAATGTTTATGTAGCGTAATTTAGCATTAAATATTTGTATTGTCAAACACAATTAGAATTTCTGAGATAAAATATAACCCTTTCTATCTTGGAGCAGTTTTGTGCTATACTTACCGACGTGTCAATACACACACAGATTGACAGCAGGCAAAAGGGTGTTTCGCGCGAGAAGGCGTCGCCGAAAGGGGATGAATATGGGCGCGAAATTTTTGTCTGTCGCTGTGGAGGAATAACTATAGGGAGGTTGAACAATTGGCGGTTGTGAGTATGAAGCAGTTGTTGGAGTGCGGGGTGCACTTCGGGCATCAAACGAGGCGATGGAACCCCAAGATGAAGCCCTACATCTTTACAGAGCGTAATGGAGTTTACATTATCGACTTGCAAAAAACCGTAAAGGGCTTGGATAAGGCCTACGATTTCATTCGAGAGATCTCAGCAAAAGGGGGCGCCATCCTTTTTGTGGGAACCAAACGCCAGGCGCAGGAGACTATTCGGGACGAAGCTATACGTTGCGGGCAACATTACATCAATCAACGCTGGCTAGGGGGATTGATGACCAATTTCCCCACCATTCGCAAGCGAGTGCAGCGTATGATCGAGTTGCGCCGATACGACGAGGAGAACACCTGGGACGCGTTCTCCAAAAAAGAAGTGGCTACGCTGCGTAAGGAGCAATCCAAGCTGGAAAAATATCTTGGGGGCATCGCCAAAATGGACGGCGTTCCCGACGCTATTTTCCTCATCGACCCGCGACGGGAGGAAAACGCTATTGCCGAGGCGCGCAAGTTAGGTATCCCCGTGATTTCTATTGTAGATACCAACTGCGACCCGGAGGTGATCGATTACCCCATTCCCGGCAACGACGACGCCATCCGAGCTATCAAGCTGATCGCCGGACTGATGGCCAACGCTATCGTCGAGGGCAACCAAGGCCAGGACGCCGTGCCTGCGCCGATCGCCGCTCCCCAGGCCGTTCAGGTCTACGAAAAACCTGCTGCGCCTCAGGAGAAACCCATTGAGGTGAGCGAGGCGGATATTATCGCCGTAAAAGAACGCTTGCACGAAACTTACGATCCCGAAAACGCCGACGGCGCGTAGAGTTTCACGCAAAAGCGAGGCAGGAAATATAGTCAATCAACTTAAAAAACGTTACGTTGGACGATGCTAAAAATAGCGCATTGCTTGCTTTTAGCTATTCTAACTTTAGGTTTTTTATCTTGATTCACTATAATAAAGGGGAGAATGGTAGGAATGAGTGAGATTGCGGCAAGCGTCGTGAAAGAGTTGAGAGAGCGCACAGGTTCCGGTATGATGGACTGCAAGACGGCTCTTGCGGAGACAAATGGAAACATCGAGAAAGCGATCGACTATTTGCGGGAAAAAGGGCTGGCCAAGGCAGCCAAAAAGGCGAGCAGGGTGGCCTCTGATGGGCGTATTTTCCACTACGTCCACACCAATTTCAAGGTAGGCGCGTTGCTTGAGCTGAACAGCGAGACGGACTTCGTCGCGAAAACAGACGAATTTAACGCCCTAGGGCACGAGTTGGCAATGCACATCACCGCGGCGAATCCTCTGTACTTGAAAACCGAAGACGTGCCGGCAGAGGATCTCGAACGAGAGAGGGGCATTTATCGTCAGCAGCTGATCGATGAGGGTAAGCCTGCGGACCGCCTCGACAAAATCATTGAAGGAAAGATCAACAAGTTTTACGAAACCACCTGCCTTCTAGAGCAGCCTTACATTCGAGACGGCAGTAAAAAGATTAAAGACCTGCTCGTGGAAATCATTGCCAAGCTCGGAGAAAACATTGTCATCCGAAGATTTTCTAGGTTTATGATCGGGGAGTAACGGTCAGGATAATCAGCAACTAACCATTGGCTCCGGCGTGGATCGTTCTTTCCGCGCCGGAGCTTTTTCTAGAGTCTAGAGGGGGAAACACGTTTCCCTCATTCTTGGGAGGGATGTCCGTTATGCCGCGGTACAAACGCGTGTTGCTCAAGCTATCGGGTGAGGTGTTGGCCGGGGGTGAGCATTTTGGCCTAGATTTTGACGTGATGCGTCGCATCGGGGAGGAGGTTTCCGCCGTTTACAAAACGGGGACAAATCTGTGCATGGTTGTGGGAGGAGGAAACATGTTGCGCGGCAAAGAAGTAGAAAGGCTGGGCATTGAGCGGGTTCAGGCGGACTATATGGGGATGCTGGGGACGGTCATCAACGCCCTGGCATTGCAGTCCGTTCTGGAGCAGTTGAACGTACCGACCCGCGTTCAGACCGCCATTGAGATGCGCTCCGTGGCCGAGCCCTACATTCGCCGCCGGGCGCTTCGCCACATGGAAAAAAGACGCGTCGTGATCTTCGCGGCGGGAACAGGGTCACCCTACTTCTCCACAGATACGACGGCGGCACTTCGTGCGGCGGAGATGAACGTCGATTGCATGGTGAAAGGGACGAAAGTCGACGGTATTTATGACGACGACCCTCATGTGAACCCTTCGGCCCAGTTGATGTCAAACCTCACCTACCAGGATGCCCTGGACAAACGCATCGGGGTCATGGATACCTCCGCCTTTTTACTGTGCATGGAGAATAAGATCCCCATTCTGGTGATGAACATCTTAAAGCAGGGCAACTTGGTGTCTCTGCTTGTAAAAGACGAGCAAATTGGTACAATCGTCTGTGATTGAATCTGTGATTGAAACTGTGGTTCCACGAACCAGCGAGGGCGAGGGCAAGGGCGAGTTGAACAGAACGTCAAAACGCTTTCGTGAAATTGTGGAGAGATCGTGAAGGGAGGACTTGTGATGCCAAAGACCGTGGTAAAAAGTTTGCGGGAAAAGATGGACAAGGCTCTGGAATTTTTAGGCGGAGAATACCTGGCGATACGCACGGGGCGCGCGCATCCGGGGCTAGTCTCCGATATCAAGGTGGACTACTACGGTAACCAAACGCCTCTGAAGCAAATGGCCAACATCACGATTCCCGAAAGCCGTAAAATCCAGATTTTACCTTTCGACCGCGGCAGCTTGAAGGCGGTGGAAAAGGCGATTTTAGCGTCTAACCTGGGCATCACGCCCCAGAATGATGGGGAATCCGTCCGTTTGACCCTACCAGAGTTGACGAGAGAGCGCCGTCAGGATTTAGTAAAGCTCGTGAGCAAAAAGGCGGAAGAAGCCAAGGTCGTCATGCGCAACCAGCGCCGAGACGCCGTCGAAGCGCTGAAAAAAATGGAAAAAGACTCCAAGATCACGGAGGATGACCTGAAAAAATTCAGTAAAGACGTTCAAGACATTACAGATGATTTTATCAAGAAAATAGACGACGCTTTTAAGGTGAAAGAAAAGGAAATTTTGGAGGAATAGCGCGGGGAAGTAGGGAAAATAGGGGAAATAGACGGGAAACAAATGGAGGAGAAACACGTAGGAACCAAATATGAACTTCAATATAATCCTCAAGAGCAGGTGATGTCGCGTGGAAGAACCTAATATCTATAACTCGCCCGATTACGAAATTTTCAAGCAAAAGCTGCGTAAGATTATCGATTTGGACTTAAATTCTTATAAGAACCAGATCCATCGGCGGGTACATATGCTGAAAGATCGTTGGAACGTCAAAACCTACGATGATTATTTCAGCATGATCAAAAACGACGACAAGAAGCTCCGGGAGTTTTTGGACTACCTGACTATCAACGTTTCGGAGTTCTTCCGCAACGACAGGCAGTGGTGGAAGTTGCGCGACCAGATCATCCCTGAGATGATCGGAAAACGGGGACACAAACGCCTCAAGTTATGGAGCGCCGGGTGCGCCACGGGAGAAGAACCCTACTCTTTGGCAATTTTATCATCCGTTTGCGGCCTAGACTCTACTATTTCCGTGCTGGCCTGCGACATCGACCAGGGAGCCTTGGCAATCGCGCAGAAAGGGCAGTATTTGAAGCGGCAACTCCTGAACGCCCCCCCTGATTACCTCCACAAGTACTTCACCACTTCCGACGGGGGGGAAACTTATCAGGTTAACGCCGAAATCAAGCGCCGAGTGACATGGAAGCGTTTCAACATGATCGACGACGCTTTTGGATCGGGGTTCGACATCATCCTCTGCCGCAACGTGGTTATCTATTTTACGCCGGAGACGAAGGAGGCCCTTTACGTGAAATTTTACAACGCTTTGGCTCCGGGAGGGTATTTCCTGGTTGGTTCTACCGAACAGATTTTTGAGTATAAGAAAATAGGTTTCGAGAACGCGGGACCGTTTTTGTACGTGCGGAAATAGGGTAGCGAAAAAACCGGCGAGCGCACGTAACACCTACGACTCCCCTCGCGTCGGGGAGTTGTTTATTTTTATTTCGTTCCGAAGGCGAGCCGTTGGGTCGAGGGTTTTATCAGCGTGTTATCATCATGTACTGTTTAAATTGTAAGTACTGTTTAAATTGTAAGTTTATTGTTAAAATTAAAAAAGAATTTAAAAATCTGAAGACAAGACAGGTGGGAAGCTCCCAGTGCGAAAGTTGCTTGCCTTCATCTTGATAGGTGTTTTGGGCCTGTCAAACGGGAATTCACGCGCTTCTGCGGCCGAGAAAAAACCCGTTTCCTACTTCAAGGATGTAGAGGTTCTGTTTTTGCAGGATCATACTTTTGGGGTTTTTGAGGTAGCCAGACGCTACGCCGGCGATTTTCAGCCTATTTCCGGGAAGGGCATCCGTTTTTGGAACCCGGAGGAATCGTTGTGGATTCGTATTCCCATGTCGAAGTTGCGGGAGGCTCAGGAGGCCTTTTTCGGCGAGAGCACCGTCCTCATTCTGTGGAACGAGTACGTGTCAGTCGTCGATTTTTTCCTACCTGTCGCTCCCGGAGAGTTCAAGCATTGGGTTCACGGCTTGGACACGCCCGTCGAGCGACGGAGTTTCCCGTCCCGTTACCCTTCTTTCCGACTGGAAGATGGCTATGATGAAGGCTACGCCTATTTAAACGTAAGCTCGGCCATTCCCGTCGCTTTTGGGCTCGCGGTACAGGAAGAACAGGGTTTTCAAGGAATGTTCGTCGACTATTTGACGCAGTACATGGCTTTCTTCAGTTTCCTGGCGGCATTGGCCTTGACTTATCTCTTTTTTTATTTCATGACGGGGGACTGGGGTTACTTCATCGTCGTGCTGCGTCAGTTGATGACGTTCGTTTTTCTTTTCGCCTTCCACGGGTATCTTCAGTATTATTTCCACCTTTCGCCCCGGATCGTCGATGCTATTTACTGGCCAGCCTTAGGGTTACATTGCGTCATGACATCGTTCTTTGGCAAATACCTGTTGCAACTGGACATCGTACCTAAATGGCTTCGTAAGCTGATATTCGTCCAAACCCTGACGGCAGCTTCAATGATCATCTTCGCTTTGAGTGGGCTGCGCCAGTTGACGGGGATAGCGGTGGTGCTCTCCGCTCTGATGGAGGTGGCATCCATCACATTCATGGGGATTATAAAACTCCGCCAAGGCTATCGCTTGATCCTTTTCTGCGTGCTTTCCAGGATTTCCTTCCTCTTGGGATTAGTGTTTCTTCTGCTCAACGTTTTATTCGTCTGGTCAACGCACGCTTTCGAGTATCTTTCCATGTTTTCTTTTTTACTTGACCCGATTTTTCTCGCCTTGATGATGATTCCCGGCACTCGGAGTCGCTTTGAAAACTACTTTTCCATTGAGCAACAGAGCCTGTGCTACGAAAGCCTAGGGCAACGCGACGGCATGACGGGCCTTTACAACAAAGCTTATTTTCTAGCCCTTCTAGACGAAAACCTCCAGGCCGCGTTGCTCGCGAAAAAACAACTGGCCTTCATCATGATGGACGTCGATTATTTTCAAAAATTCAACGACCTTTGGGGATACCCGGAAGGGGATAAAGCGCTATTTTCTCTGGCAAAGCTCATCCGGCAGTGTCTTCGGGAAAGCGACATCGCCGCTCGTTACGGCGGTGGGGAGTTCGCCATTATTTTGCCGGGCGGCACTCTGCCCTCTTCCGTTCTCATGGCTGAACGCATCCGTCAGACTTTTGAAAAACAGACCTACATGCTTGGTAAGGACAAAGCGGTTACTTTATCCTTGGGTTTGGCTTTTCTCAGAGCTGGGGATACGGTCGCGATGTTGATCCAACGAGCTGGCGAAGCCCTTGATCGTGCCAAGGTCAACGGCCGCAATCGCACGGAGTTCGAGGTTGCCCCTTAAAACCTCTTTCATAGGTTTAATCCCAAATACACGGCATCGAGCTCGTCCTGCTCTATTCCTAAGTAGCGCAATGTGTCGCCGTTGCTAGTGTGGTTCAGCAGCTTCTGAACTAACGCTAGATCCTTCGTCCGACGTTAAGTGTGATACGTGAAGGTTTTTCGTTAATTTTGTTCTCTCAGGATTTGTTTCATCAATTCAATTTTTTTTGCTTTTTTGATCGGATATACGGTTTTCATTTTTGGTCTCTCGCATTTGAAATTATTTCTCCCGGACGAGCTTCGTGTGTCAATATAGCACATTGACAATGCTCATCTACATATTTATCGCAATATAATTATTGATCCATAATTGATCCACAATTGATCCATAATTGATCCATAATTGACAGATATGTTTCGTGAATGTACATTCGAATGAGACGACACTGAAGCTCCGGCAAAACAGAAAAAACAGGAGAAAGAGGGAGAAACCATGAGGAAAATAGAAGGCGTGTTTGCCCCCATTGCCACACCGTTCAAAGAAGATGAGACAATCGATTTCGGAAGATACGCAGAGAACCTGGCGAAGTTTGATAGAACGGGCCTCGCGGGCATTACCGTGTTGGGCAGCAACGGAGAGTTCACAATGCTCTCCCATGCTGAGAAACTCGACTTAGTCGCGGCAACACGCAAGGGACTGAGTCCGAACAAGGTGGTGATCGCTGGGACGGGGTGCGAATCTCTGAGAGGAACGATAGAACTCACCAAGGCGGCGGCGGATAGAGGGGCAGACGCGGCTCTGGTCATCAATCCCTGTTACTATAAGCGGGACCTAACGGAATCGGTTCTCGAAAAGTTTTACGTGGCGGTGGCGGACGCGGCTCCCGTTCCCGTGATGATCTACAACATGCCGGGCAACAGCGGCGTCAATCTCTCGTCGAAGCTGGTGGTGAGGCTCTCCGCCCACGAGAACATCGTGGGCGTGAAAGATTCTGGCGGAAACATCGTGCAAATCTCAGAGATTATCGTCGGGGTAGGAGAGGATTTTTCCGTGTTCGCGGGGTCGAGTAGTTTTCTTTTCGCGACGAGCGTGCTGGGGGGCAGAGGGGGAACCTTGGCCGCGGCAAACGTGGCGCCGGATCTCTGCTCGGAGATTTACGCTCTCTGCCGACAAAAGGAGCACGAAAAAGCGCGCGAGATCCAGCTCGATATTTTAGAACTCAACGCTTGCGTCACGAGTCGTTATGGTATCGGTGGAATGAAGGCGGCGATGGACCTAGCTGGGTTCTTTGGTGGCATTCCCCGGCTGCCCCTTCTGCCCGCTAGCAGTGCCGCCGTCGCGGACATTCGAGTCCAACTGGAGAAACTGGGCCTCCTGAACAAGTATCAGTAAAAATACTGAGCGTTTTTTAAAGAAATTTGAAATTAGGGGCTTTACAAAACTTCAAAACGGAGGTAATATTACCAAGCTCTGTAATGAGAGATTGAGATATAAGATTTCTTTCATAAGAGTAAGCCTTTGAAAATTTTCTCTTAGAGACTAATCTTAAGAGACTAACAAAGGAATGAATCTTGACAATTTTACAGGCGAGCCAACAGAGGCTAAGCAGTAATGAATAAGTAAAAGGAAACGTTATGCAAAGTTTCGTAAGTGAAAAGAATGAGCTGAGAGTTTGATCCTGGCT
>JAIRYN010000004.1 GCA_031267575.1 Synergistaceae bacterium
AAAAAATCTTCGAGATGGTGCACGAGGTAACTCTAAACACTTTAACAATGGGTCTTCAGCAGCGAAGCTCCGAACAAGGAGAACGTTCAACGACTATCCCGGAAGGGAGTAGGGATAAGCGTCCCGAAAAGGTAGGCTCTCTGTTTATAGGCTTACAGGTTTATGAATTTATAGAATTTATAAGTTTATAGAATTTATAAGTTTTATAGATTGATAAGTTTATAGATTTATAAGTTTACAGAGATGAAGATATAGTCTGCGCTTATACGAAAGTATGAGGAGTTCATGAGTGAAAGCTCTGAGAACCGGAGAAGAGTAGCGAACTTCTTTGAACACGCAAAAGATAAAGTAGTTCTGAATGTTTTAGTGAAACTTGATAATTCGTGCGCCATCTTAATAGGACCTTATGATAGAATCTATAATCATAGAATCTATAATAATTGTAGAATCTATAATGATAGGGTTTCGGTGCGCCCGAATTAAAACCTGTGGAGGGTCATATAAACCTTTGTAGCCGATGCAGCCGATGTAGCCGGGGCGAAGAGGGATTCTTTGAAGCAGGAAATCCATCTGCGAAGATTGGATACTAAAGCGTAGGAATTACGGCGTTTTTTGTATCGGAGATGAATTGTGCTTGCCCCGTGGTGTGATTTTGACGCGGAGCGGCAACGAACGAGAATGAGTTGCGAAGTGAGCCTCAAAATAGATGTGGACACTCTAAAGGGATACTTAGAGGGCGTGCCTTGCCTTTTGGACGTTTTGGGTCAGAGAAAGATCAAAGCCTCGATTTTTTTCTCGATGGGGCCAGATAATTCTGGAAAGGCGGTTCGCCGTATTTTTCGCAAGGGTTTCCTTGCAAAGATGTTACGTACCCAGGCTCCCAGCACTTATGGATTGAAGACTCTTTTTTACGGCACGCTTCTCACGGCTCCCATGATCGTTTCCTCGAAACCTGACATTTTGAAGCGCGCCGTGGACGAGGGACACGATTGTGGTATTCACTGTTGGGACCACGTTTTATGGCAGGATCGTTTGTTGAAGATGCCCAGGGAGAAGATTCGAGGAGAGTTATCTAAAGCCATGAATCTTTTTTCGCAGGTAACGGGTGTTTTACCTAAAAGTTCCGCCGCTCCAGGCTGGCAGGTTTCCTCTAACAGTCTGACAGTACAAGATGAGTTGGGGTTCGATTATTGCAGTGACATCAGAGGGGTGAAACCCTTTTATCCTCGAATGAACGGCATGGCCTTCCGCACGTTGCAGGTTCCGTCTACCCTGCCCACGCTGGACGAGTTGTGGGGCACGAAGGGAATGACGGACATAGAGGCCGTCAACGACAAGTATCTGGATCTGCTGGAGCCAGGCTTGAACGTGTATACCCTACACGCGGAAATGGAGGGCGGCAGCAGAAACGATGTTTTCGCCCGTTTTCTGGATTGCTGTATCGCGGGAGAGATCGAGTTCCCTACACTGAGGGACGTGGCATCGCGATCCAAGAACTCTAGTTCAGCGGATGTTGAAATGTCGGAAATCTTTGGACGGGCGGGCAAGGTAGCCGTTCAAAAAGCGCATTAAGCAATGAAGTGAGCAATATTGATCAAGATTAAGTCATATTGAATAAGATCAGCAAGAATTGAGTAAGATTAAGTCATATTGAACAAGATCAGCAAGAATTGAGTAAGATTAAGTCATATTGAACAAGATCAGCAAGAATTGAGTAAGATTAAGTAAATATTGAACAAGATCAGCAAGAGTTGAGTAAGATTAAGTCATATTGAACAAGATCAGCAAGAATTGAGCAAGATTAAGTCATATTGAACAAGATTAGCAAGAATTGAGTAAGATTAAGTAATATTAAACAAGATCAGCAAGAATTGAGCAAGATTAAGTCATATTGAACAAGATTGAACAAGATTGAACAATGGGGGAACGCTTTTGGGCGTTTCCCCAATACTATCCAGGACATAACCGGACAGAAAACTGGACAGATTCGTCCTGTTTTGATGTTCTTCCTGAGTTGCTGCTGTCCGTCCATGGATGGACATGGATGGACACGGATGGACATGAATGGACATGAATGGACGTGTCTGAGATGCGGGGCGGAATACGACCGGGATATCAATCGGGATATCAAGGCGGCTGTAAATATTCTCAGAGTGGGGGCATCCACTCTTAAATATTAGGCTCAAAATGGTGGGTTTTAAAGTGGTAGACTTAAAATGGTAGACTTAAAGTGGTAGAGTTAAAGTGATTAATATTCAGCGTTTGACAAAATCCTTCGACGCGCAAACTTTGGTGCTGAAAGATATTAACCTGAACGTGACGAAGGGCTCGATAGTGGTTATTATCGGCCCCTCTGGAACAGGCAAATCCACGCTGCTGAGGTGCCTGAATTATTTAACGCCGCCAACTTCGGGGCTCATCACCATCGGCTCCACGACGGTGGATGCGAAACGTCACACTAAAAAAGACATCGTGGAGTTGCGGAAACATTCCTCAATGGTTTTTCAGAATTACAACCTCTTTAAGAACAAGACCGCAAAGCAAAATATTATGGAGGCTTTGCTCACCGTATTGAAAAAACCGAGGAAGGAAGCCGAGAATATCGCTTTGGAGTTGCTTGCCAAGGTCGGTATGCTGGATCGAAAAGACTTTTACCCTTCCAAACTCTCCGGTGGACAACAACAACGTGTGGGAATCGCGCGGGCGTTGGCTGTCAATCCAGATGTATTGCTGTTTGACGAACCGACATCCGCGCTGGATCCCGAACTTGTGAGCGAAGTGCTCGCTACCATACGAAGGGTCGCCGAGGAAGGGATAACGATGCTACTGGTGACCCATGAAATTCAATTCGCGCGGCAGATTGCCACTCGAGTGCTTTTCATGGACGATGGACGGATCGCCGCGGACGGATCGCCTGAAGAAATTCTCGATGCTCCTATGGACCCCAGGCTTCGGCAGTTTCTCCAACATTGACACGTGACATTGACAAGTGGCATTGACACGTAACATTGACAAGCGGTATTGACACGTGACATTGGCAGACGGCATTGACACGTGAGATCGGCAGGCGGCATTGACACGTGGCATTGACAGGCGGTATTGACACGTGACATTGGCAGACGGCATTGACACGTGACATTGACAGGTGAGATCGGCAGGTGACATCGGCAGGCGGCATTGACACGTGGCATTAACAGGCGGCATTGACAAGCGGCATTGACAGGTGAGATCGGCAGGTGGCATTGACACGTGACATTAACAGGCGAGATCGGCAAGCGGCATTGACAGGTGGCATTGACAAGTAACATTGACACGTGACATTGACAGGTGGTAGGCGAGGAACGAACCGAACGACGCTGATCTATAGGCGTCTTCATTAACGAACCCGTTAAGTTATATGCCTCAGTGACGGAAAGCGAATTGCCCACTTGACAAAACATTTAAATTCTAGAATACTTGCGGTGTATTGCGTGATTTAAATGTTTTTTAAAACAGGAGGGGACGTATCATGGAATCCAGTAAGCGTAAGCGGCGTCTTGGGTCTTTCGTCTGCATGTACCTCGCGGTCATGTTCATATTCGTATTCGCATTCACATCTAAGGCGGCAATGGCGGCTACTCCGAAAATTGGCATCCTCATTTACAAATATGACGATACTTACATTTCAACCGTTCGCAACGCCTTGAACAAGTCGCTCAATGGCAAGGCCGAAATAACGATGCAGGATGGAAAGGGCGACCAGGCCACCCAGAACGACCAGGTTGACGTCATGATCGAACGCGGAATGGACGGTTTGATCGTAAACATGGTTGACGCTCAGGCCGCAGCGGGAGTCGTCAACAAGATCAAGGCGGCGGGAATCCCAGTTGTATTCTTCAATCGCGAACCTGACCTGAACATGTTGAAAACTTACGAAAAAGCAGTGTTCGTAGGCACTAACGCCGCAGATGCCGGTAAGATGCAGGGCGACATAGTAAAGCGTCTTTGGGACGCGAACAAGGCATTCGACATCAACAACGACGGCGCGTTTCAGTACGTCATGTTCAAAGGTGAGCCCGACAACCCCGAAGCCATAGCCCGCACCGAGTTTAGCGTGAAGCAGGCTGAAGAAAACGGCGTTAAGCTGGCGCAAGTCGGTGAAACCTTTGTCTGCAACTGGGACACGGCTTTAGCTCAACAGGCGATGGAATCGGCACTTGCTGCCAACGAGGGCAAGATCGAGCTTGTCATAGCCAATAACGATGCAATGGCGATGGGCGCGATAGCGGCCCTCTCCAACATAGGCTATAACGTCGAGGGCGGCAGTAAGTTTATACCGGTGATTGGAGTCGACGCGACCGATCAGGCCGTGGACGCGATCAAAAGAGGTATCATGAGCGCCACTGTCAAACAGGACGGAGAGGCTATGGGCGTCGCGGTGTCCGCGATCATCCTCAATATGGCCGGGGGCAAGGCGCCTTTCGAAGGGACAAGCTATCAGTATGACGAGAGCGGTATAGCCGTCCGTATTCCGTATTCCCCATATTTGGGCGAATAAGCGAGAACTTGCGCGTCCGGGAGCCAAGACCCCCGGACGTTTTAACGTAAAACAACGTAAAACAACGTAAAACAACGTGAGACGACGTGAGACGACGAGGTGAAAGATGAACGAAGAAACCTGTCTCCTCGAAATGAAAGGCATTGACAAGGCTTTTCCTGGAATCAAGGCTCTGGATCAGGTGAATTTACGCCTTGACTCCGGCACGATTCACGCGCTTATGGGAGAAAACGGGGCCGGGAAATCGACTTTGATGAAATGCCTGTTCGGGATATACAAAGCCGATGCCGGAGAGATTCTTGTGGAAGGCAGACCGGTCCATTTCAGCGGACCCAAGGAGGCCATGGAAGCCGGGGTCTCCATGGTGCATCAGGAACTCAACCAAGTGCTCAAGCGCAGCGTAATGGAGAATATCTGGCTCGGACGTTTCCCCAAACGCTACGGATTCGTGAGTCACCGAAAAATGTTCGACCGCACGAAGGCCATCTTCGACGAGCTCGCGATAAAGATAAATCCCCGCACTCTTGTTGGTAAGCTGAGCGTGTCTCAACGCCAGATGGTGGAAATAGCGAAAGCCGTCTCTTACGCCGCCAAAATTCTAGTGCTCGACGAACCGACGAGTTCCCTTGCCAATGAGGAAGTCGAACATCTTTTCAGAATAATAAACAAACTTCGCGCTGACGGCGTGGGAATTATCTACATTTCGCACAGGATGGAAGAAATTCTAAGAATCTCCGACAAAGTGACGATCATGAGAGACGGCAAATGGATTGGAACCGAACCCGCCTCTAGCTTGACTGTGGATAAAATAATCAAGATGATGGTTGGGCGTGACCTCACTCACCGATTTCCTCCCAAAATAAATACTCCCGGCGAAGATTTGCTCACCGTGCGGGAATTATCGGGAAGGTATGCGCCTACCTGCCAAGATGTCAGCTTCACATTGCGTAAGGGTGAGATCCTGGGTGTAGCCGGGTTAGTTGGAAGCAGGCGGACGGAGCTGCTCGAAACGATCTTTGGGATTGCTCACCACTCCAAGGGGACCATCACCAAGAACGGTATTCCCATAAACAACAGAAATTCATCCGACGCGATACGCAACGGATTCGCGATGTTGACGGAAGAACGCCGGGCGACCGGTATATTTTCTGGTCTTGACATTATATTCAACTCCATTATAGCAAATCTAAACAGTTACAAACGCCACGGATTCCTGTCCAGCAAGCGAATCTCCAAGGATACAAAATGGGTGATAGATAGCCTCAAGGTGAAAACTCCGGCGCAGAAAACGTATATTCGCAACCTATCGGGTGGAAATCAGCAGAAAGTGATAATCGGTAGGTGGCTTCTGACGAATCCCGAAGTTCTGCTTTTGGACGAACCCACCCGTGGGATCGATGTAGGGGCCAAGGCCGAGATTTATCAGCTCATCATCAATCTTGCGGCCGAAGGCAAGGGCATCATCGTGGTTTCGTCCGAAATGCCCGAACTCCTTGGTATATCGGACAGAATAATGGTGATGTCCGGTGGGCGGCTCGCTGGCATACTCGACGCCGCGGTCGCCACTCAGGAGGAGATCATGCGTCTTGCCGCAAAGTATGTCTGATCTTGGGGAGGTATAATAATTGGCCGATTTAGCCGAGAGTTCCAAATGGAAAGAATGGCTTCTCAATTACTCACTTTATATTATACTCGGAGTTTTGATAATAGCGGTGGTTGTGTACGAGCCGAGATTTCTCTCGACGAGGAACCTCAGCAATATTTTGGCACAGGCGTCAACCAGGGGAATATTGGCGCTTGGCGTAGCTGGAATGATCGTTTACACCGGAACGGACCTCTCCGCGGGACGCATACTGGGAGTGAGCGCCGCAATATCGGCTTCTCTGCTTCAGAGCGTCACCTACGCCTCCCGCATGTATCCGAGCATAACGGAACCGCTTCCTCTCGTAATCCCCCTGCTGCTTGCCATGTTGGCGGCGATAGTTTTCTGCATGATCAATGCCTTTGGTTTTGCGGTGCTAAAGATGCATCCTTTCATCATATCCCTGGGCACTCAGCTCGTTGCCTATGGAGTGCTGTGCCTCTACATCGACAGCCAGGCTAACGGGGCGCAGCCGCTCGCCAGCCTGGACCCCAGATATATCAGCGCGGTGAACGGTTCATTCGACCTTGGATTCATGAACCTACCTTATCTGGTGGTGTACTTCGCTATATGTGCTGTGGTGATGTGGGTGATTTGGAATAAGACGACTCTTGGCAAAAACATGTTCGCGATAGGGGGCAACCCTGAAGCGGCGGCGGTTTCCGGTGTCAACGTGACGCGCAACATTTTGGGGGTGTATTTCGTGGCGGGTATCCTCTACGGAATCGCCGCGTTCCTCGAAGCCGGAAGAGTCCAGAGCGTGACGACAGCGACGGGACTGAACTACGAACTCGACGCGATAAGCGGATGCGTGATAGGCGGAGTGTCTTTTACAGGCGGAGTTGGAACCATTCCTGGTGTTCTGATAGGGGTTATCATACTTCAGGTCATCAATTACAGTCTCTACTTCCTTGGGGTCAATGCTTATTATCAGTACATTATCAAGGGACTGATCATTATACTGGCGGTTGCCATAGACGTGCGCAAGTACATAGCCAAAAAGTAGTTCTAAAATGACTCACGAAGACGACACGGAACTAGACAAACGGAAAGAATACGAGATTGCGGCGAGAGCGCGTGGCTTGCGCCGCAATCTCTATGAGCACGTCAATCTGTCGCTGCGGACGGTGGACATCGTCATAACTATCGTCTCGATACTAATCATAGCGCTGATTCTATTGGGGATTAGCAAGAAATGAGCCGTACCACGTTAATCATGAACAATAGAGAAGCATGAAGAGAAGCATGATCATGTGTCTCTGATCTATCTAAATCTATCTAAACTAATCTATCTGTACAGGTGCCAGCGGGTGGTGAGCATGTTTGTTTTGATGTTCTATGCGTAAAATATTATTTTATTAAATTTATAATAGATTTAAGTATGTTAGCATAGCTATAATTTGAGTAGGAATTTCAAGTAAAAGTTTCGTCGATGTGTGATCCTGCATAAAACCAGGGGGATCGACACGGATCGTAAAAGTCTGCTAATCCCGCGCCTTGACAAGAGAATATTGTGTTTTTATAATATCTTTGTTTTGAGAATGATGATAAATGAGAAAATGAAGAGTTTAGTGATAGTCAATGTGCGGCGGGTTTTTGAGATTCCTTTGAGGGATGGAAACTTGACTTCCCGTCCCGCCGCTCCGGCACGTTGAAAGTTTTTGAGATTCCTTTGAGGGATGGAAACATGTTGTACAAGCGTTGGCTGGACAAAACGCGCGACGTTTTTGAGATTCCTTTGAGGGATGGAAACAAGAGTATATCATGAAGGCTGGGCATCGCATGGACGTTTTTGAGATTCCTTTGAGGGATGGAAATAAGTGGTTCCAGCGGTAAGGACAAATTTGGGTAATTGTTTTTGAGATTCCTTTGAGGGATGGAAACTTTTTCCACCGAGCCCGACACTTCGGAGAACCATAGTTTTTGAGATTCCTTTGAGGGATGGAAACCAAAACTGCTGCCGTCTCGTGTGGGAGCCCTATTCAGTTTTTGAGATTCCTTTGAGGGATGGAAACGCCATTCGGCGGCCATTTCCGCATCGATGGCGGCGTTTTTGAGATTCCTTTGAGGGATGGAAACAGGCTTCTAAACGAATACAGGAACAAGAGGACGCATGTTTTTGAGATTCCTTTGAGGGGGGAAATGCTTTTTCCGATGTGTTTGTCCTGTTAAGGTTCTAGGGCAAACGCGTCAGGGTCTTGAAGATATCTTGTAAATACAGGCTTCGCATATTTTACGATAAAGCGATACCTTTTGAGAAGACCCGCAGCGGCCCCGCCTGGCTTCGAGACTATGACCGCGTCCAATAAGGCCGAGGCGCTTTTGCCCTTGGGCGCTGCAAGGGTTATCGAATCCGAGAACGAGGCGGTGTTGGACCGGGAAACGACGGCGGAACTACTGTTCGTCGACCGGGTGGACGTGTGGGCATAGGGAAAGGTTTAGTCAAAGTTTTAATAAAAGGTTAGAGACGCGTAATCATACGTCTCTAACAGAAGACGAATAGGAGTTTCGCGAAGCGCTCTGTTGCGGAAGTGGTGAAAACGGAGCGGGACTTTTGGGGAGACAGTCACAATCGTTTTATCCAAGTGAGGTTGTTTTGGACTGAACGAGCTCCGCCCCCCTAAGTTTAGATGTTTATCTTGAGTTTATTTTCCGCCCTCGGGTCGGCGGAGCCACCACTCGACAATCATACCCGTGGCCACGAAAATGGAGCTGTAGGTACCTACGATGATACCCATCAACATTGCGTAACTGAAGGCGGCCAAAACGGGACCTCCCCAAACGCAAAGGGCAAGAACGGGAAAAAGCGTCGTCAAAGTAGTGTTAAGCGTGCGGGAGAGCGTCTGAGTGATGGATAAGTTTACCAGGTCCACAATGCCTTGCTTGCCCAGGTCTTTCCAGTTTTCACGAATGCGGTCGAGAATAATGATCGTGTTGTTTAAAGAATAACCCACGATTGTCAAAATCGCCGCGATGAAAGATGAAGAGATCTCCATCCAGGTCAGACTGAAAAATCCCAAAGCCAACACGGCGTCGTGAATCAAAGGAATGACGCTCACCACCGCGAAGCGAAACTGGAAGCGCACCGTGATATAGATCAAAATAGCGACAAGGGCGGCCATCAGCCCCCAGAAAGCCTGATTACGCAGCTCTTGCCCCACCACAGGTCCCACCTTTTCGAACCCAATCACGCTCACGTCTGTATAACGTCCTTGAAGAGCCTCCACAACCGCTCCACGGCTCTCCTCGGTATCTTCGTGCGTTCGGATAATGATCCCTTTGTCACCGAAATCCTGGATTATCGCCTCCGCGGCCACCACAGAGGAAACGACCTCCCTCACTTCTCCCACGTCGGGACGCTTATCGAACTCCACTTGCACCACGTTGCCGCCCGTGAAATCAATCCCCAAGTTCAGCCCCTTGAAGGCCACCAACCCCAGGCTTCCGAGAACGAGCACCAGACTCAACATCATAGCGGGCACTCGTCGCTCCATAAACTTGAACTTTCTGTCGAAAGTCATCTCGATTCGCCTCCCTTTAGCTTTGCTTCAAGGCATGTTGTTTGGAGCCCATAACAAGCTGTAGGATGGCCCGAGTCACCACCACGTTGGAAAAAACACTGGCCACCAGGCCGATGGACAGGGTCACGCCAAATCCCCGGACCGAGCCTGTGCCAAAGTAGAACAAAACCACAGCCGCTATTAAAGTCGTGATATTGGAATCCAAAATGGTCACCAGCGCTTTACGGAAACCCGCGTCCAACGCCGCCAGAGGTGTCTTGCCCGCCCTGCGTTCCTCTTTGATGCGTTCATAAATCAAAACATTGCCATCCACCGCCATACCGATGGTCAAAATGATACCCGCGATGCCAGGAAGCGTCAAAGTCGCATTGAAAGCGATCAGCCCGGTAAAAACCAACAAAATTGTCACCATAAGAGCTATATCTGCCGCTAACCCATTGAAACGGTAGTAGATTAACATAAAAACGAAGACCAGTCCCGCGCCGATTAAACCGGCTTGAATGCCTTGGCGAATGGAATCAGCTCCTAAACTGGGGCCCACGGAGCGGTTTTCCGCGACCTCCACGTTCACCGGCAAGGCACCCGCTTTCAGCATGATCGATAGACGCGTTGCCTCTTCTTGAGAAAAACGCCCCGTGATTTGAGCGTTGCCTCCAGCGATGCGGCCCTGCACCTGCGGAGCCGATATCGTGACTCCATCCAGGACGATGGCCAATCGACGAGCCACCAAGCGTCCTGTGGCCTCCTCGAAGGCTTGAGCCCCCTCGTCGTTGAAGGAGATGGAAACACCCATCTGACCCCACTGGTCGAAGTTGGCATAAGCGTCCTTCAAATCCTTCCCCGCCACCAAAGTATTACTCAACAGGAAAAAGCGAGAAGCCCCTTCATCCTCACCGGAGGAAACGATGGCCCCCTCGATGTCTTTGGCGCGCTCTGCAAAGCGAGTTCCCGCGTTTTTCGCGTTTTCCACAGCCGCGTTCCACCGCTCTTGAGCCCGAACGAACTGCTCGTCGTTGTCGTAATTCCCCCGAACCGGAACAGGAGGCGGCGACTCGCTAATATCCAGAACCTCGCGAAATTCGAGAAGCGCCGTCTTACCGATCAGGTCCAAGGCCGCGGAGGGATCTTGAACGCCGGGCAAATCAATGATGACGCGGTCTTCCCCGCTTTTCTGAATGATAGGTTCAGTGACCCCGTACTGGTCCACGCGGTTGCGTAAGATAGCCACCAGGCGGTCGAGTCCGTCATCTCCTAACGGGTTGCCGTCCGTCTCTTTGGCTTGAAGAACGATGTGGGCTCCACCCTCCAAGTCGAGTCCCAGATTGATCTTTCCCTTGATTGGCCAGGAGTACGCCAAAGCAGCCACGACTACAACCACAACGATCCACAACCGCGTACGGTCTCTTCGAAGCATCTTCTCCCCTACCTCAGTCTTTCTTTTCCTCGAGGACAGACGTCGAAACGCGTTTCGTCTGTATGGCAGATTTTAGAATGCGAACTCGTACCCCCTCTGCGATCTCGACCATAAAGGTGTCATCTCGAACCTCGCGCACCGTTCCCAGAAATCCCCCGATCGTAATGACCTGATCTCCCCTGGCGATTCCGCTTATGAGAGATTCCTGTTGTTTCTGGCGTTTACGTTGAGGTCTGAGAACAAAAAAGTAAAAGATGACAACAAATATCGCAAGTGAGAAAATCACCCCCGACCAACTCTGAGCGCCGCCCCCTTGGGCTCCGCCTTCTCCGCTTCCGCCACTGGGCGCTCCACAGGGAGACACCGCCGGCGTCGTCTGTTCCGCCATAAAGCCTTCCTCCTCGTCACAAAGTTCGAATATAAATCCTGTATACGAAACGGCATTATATCAGAAGGTAAATTAAAACCCAACCCGATTCGAAAGACCGACTCCAGGCTCGCCAGGATGTCTAGATGCCTAAATAAAGCGCGTCATGAATTGGGCAGAGCGGAGCGAGTCGTGGTAAACTTTACAAATAGGTCATATTTTAAAGAAGACTTACGCGAAAAAACGAAAGGAGATGGATGTCGTGAATATTTCTTTTCAAAAAGCCACCGAGCTGAAAAACAAACCGACGGACGAGAGCGCTCTGGGGTTCGGAGCAATTTTCACTGACCACATGTTCATTATGGAATACGAGAAAGGCAAAGGATGGTTTGACCCAAAAATTCAACCTTACCAGAACCTCTCTCTCGACCCCGCCTCGGTGGTCCTTCACTATGGGCAAGAGATATTCGAGGGGCTCAAGGCTTATCGCTCAGCGGAAAACGACATTTTGCTTTTCCGGGCCAAGGACAACGCTCTCAGGCTCAATCAAAGCGCGGAGCGCATGTGTATGCCCCCCATCGACCCCAATGAAACGGTAGAGGCAGTGCGGGCTATCGTGGATTTAGAGCGTGACTGGGTGCCTCGAAGTTCCGGCACATCCCTTTACCTTCGTCCGACCATGATCGCCACCGATTCGACATTGGGCGTTCATCCCTCGCACAGGTATCTTTTTTACATACTCTGCTCCCCTTCGGGCGCTTATTACCCCCGAGGCCTGGCACCGATTCGCATCTATGTGGAGGATCGCTACGTGCGCGCCGTCAAAGGAGGCACAGGATACGCCAAAACGGGAGGCAACTACGCGGCCAGCCTGAAGGCCGCGGATCTGGCCGCTCAGAAGGGCTGCGAGCAGGTTCTCTGGCTGGATGGGGCTGAGCGTAAGTACGTGGAGGAGGTCGGCTCCATGAACATGATGTTCATCATCGACGGTAAATTGTGCACCGCGGCCCTGGAGGGCACGATTCTCCCAGGCATCACCCGTGACTCCATCCTGACCTTGGCCCGAGAAATGGGGTTGCCCACGGAAGAGCGTAAAATAGGGGTTGAAGAACTGCTTCAAGCCGCGAAAACCGGCGCGCTTCAGGAGGCCTTCGGTTCCGGCACCGCGGCGGTGGTTTCCCCTGTGGGAGAACTATTTTATAAGGATGAGCGGGTCGTGGTCGGGGGAGGAGAGATCGGCTCCTGGACGAAAAAGCTGTATGATACTCTTACCGATATTCAATGGGGCCGCGCCAAGGACACCCACGGCTGGATAACGAAGGTGTAAACGAAAGATAGTGTCAATCAAGTCAATCAACTTAAAAATTGTAATAGCAGGCAATGCCGTTCTTCTTCCTTATCGCGCTTTCTTATCGCGTTTTATTGAGAGGTGGTCGAACGATCGGCGGAGTGTAAACTCCGTCTTTATTATGAATGGAGAGGATTATCATGCAGTATGGCCTTTGGAGTTTTTTGTGCGCGGCGGCACTTTGCGCGCCTCTCGTGGTGAACGCGCGGGAAGCCAGAGCGGATACGTCACCGCCGCTTATCCCGATGGAAGATTTTTTTCGGAACCCCGAGGTCGCCAGTTTCTCCATATCCCCCAACGGTAAAAAGCTGGCTTACATGAAGCCCTGGGAACGCCGCTTGAACGTCTACGTCCGCGATATCTACAGCGGAGAGGAACGCCGCCTAACCTCCGCTGTAGAGCGAGATGTCGCGGGATTTTTCTGGAAGGGCAACGATCACATAGCCTTCAGACAGGACAAAGGTGGAGACGAGAACTTTCATATTTTTCTGGTGGATATCGGCGGCGGTGAGCCCCGGGAACTGACTCCTTTCGACGGAGTCAAAACATACGTGCTGGATGATCTGGAAGAAGACCCGCGTCATATGCTGATCTCCATGAACAAGGATAACCCAAAGGTCTTCGACGTTTATCGTTGCGACCTAGATACGGGGGAACTGACCCAAATCGCCCAAAACCCAGGCAACATTACGGGCTGGATGACCGATCACGAGGGTAAACTCCGAGTTGCCTACACGACGGACGGTGTAAATCAGAGCCTTCTCTACCGGGCGACAGAAGAGGAGTCCTTCAAGACATTGATCACTACGAACTTCAAAAATGACTTTTCTCCGCTCATGTTCAGCTATGACAACCGGTTGTTATACGTCGCCTCGAACCTAGACCGCGACAAAACAGCCATCTACACCTTTGATCCCGACAAAAACGAGACATTGGACCTGATCTACGAGCACCCAGAGGTGGACGTCGGGCGGCTGACTTCCTCGAAAAAACGAAAGACGATCACGGGTGTCGTCTACACCACCGACAAAGCATACTATCACTTCTTCGATGAAGACCGGAAAAAACTTCAGGACACCCTCGAAGCTAAACTACCCGGTTACGAGGTCGCGGTCACGGACATGGACGACGACGAAAAACGCGTCATTCTGGCCACTTATAGCGATAGGATGCGTGGCGTTTATTACCTCTACGACTGTGAAACAGACAAGCTGGAAAAACTGGCCAACCTGGCGGCCTGGCTGAAAGAGGATCAGATGGCGGTCATGTCCCCTATTCAGTTCAAATCCAGGGACGGGCTCACCATTCACGGCTACCTCACGCTGCCTACAGAGGCCGTATCTAAGGATCTGCCCGTTGTGGTGATCCCTCACGGGGGCCCTTCTGCGCGCGACAGTTGGGGTTTCGACTCCGAAGCCCAGTTTTTGGCCAATCGGGGCATGGCTGTGCTGCAAGTCAATTTTCGTGGTTCCACCGGCTACGGTAAAGCCTTCTGGGAAGCCGGCTTTAAACAATGGGGCAAAGGTATGCAAAACGACGTGACTGATGGGGTACTGTGGTTGATTGGCCAGGGAGTGGCCGCCAAAGACAGGGTTGCTATTTACGGTGGCAGTTACGGGGGCTACGCGGCCCTAGCCGGAGCCACTTTCACCCCCGACCTTTACGCCTGCGCGGTGAGCTACGTGGGACCGTCTAATATTTTTACGCTTCTGGAGAGCATTCCCCCCTACTGGGAGCCCGTGCGAGATATGGAATACGAAATGATCGGCGACCCCATCAAGGACAAGACCCTGCTAGAGGAGGTTTCCCCCGTTTTTCACGCGGACAGAATCAAGATTCCCCTTCTGGTGGCTCAGGGGGCCAATGACCCGCGGGTGAAGCAAGCGGAGTCCGATCAAATCGTCGAAGCTGTAAAAAAAACGGGCAAGGACGTTGTCTACCTGGTCAAAGACAACGAAGGCCACGGGTTTCATAACGAAGAAAACCGCTTCGATTTCTACCGGACCATGGAGGAGTTCTTCCGTAAACATTTGGGCTTGCGTTGATCGAGAATTTGATTGAGGATCTGAATTGAGGATCTGAATTGAGGATCTAGATTGAGGATCTGGATTGAAGATCTGATCTGGTTGAAGATCTGATCCGGTTGAAGATCCGATTTGGATTGAGGATCTGATCTGGTTGAAGATCCGATCTGGTTGAAGATCTGATCTGGATTGAGGATCCGATCTGGTTGAGGATCTGATCTAGATTGAGGATCTGATCCGGTTGAGGATCTGATCTGGATTGAGGATCCGATCTGGTTGAAGATCTGATCTAGATTGAGGATTTGATCTGGGTTGAGGATCTGATCTGGTTGAAGATCTGGATTGAAGATCCGATTTGGATTGAGGATCTGATCTGATTGAGGATCTAGATTGAAGATCTGATCTGGTTGAAGATCTGATCTGGTTGAAGATCTGAATTGAGGATCTGATGGGGATTTGAGAAGAGGCACGTGACCAATCTTAGGAAGAGATATACGACCGTGTTTCGAAAGCGTATAAGTTATATAAGAAATATTACGCTGTACTAAAAACGAACTGTTCTTCATGATAGAAGCCGGATGAGTTAAAGTCCGTAATCTATCATAATCTATTGAGGTGTTGTTTTGCAAAGGCGGCAAATGAAGTGAGCCAAAGGACGATGGATGTCGTGGAGCCAGTGCTGGTCACTGCGTTGGGTTGTATTCCCCGAATAGACCAGATAAGGCCGCGATTTTTGGAGACCGCAGTCTTTGGGGTAGAGTGTTTTTTATGCGCTGAATCCCACTTCGGAATCACAAGGGGAATATGGAAAACCTCCGTCGGTTACACGGGAGGGCGGTATAACGCGCCCTCCTCCAATGACGTGGGAGATCATATGGAGGCGGTGCGGGTCGAGTACGATCCTTTGATGCTCAGTTACGGGCAACTCCTGAAGGTTTTCCTGCTCCAGCATGTGCCCTCACGGACTTCAGCGTTGCCTTCATACGTCGCGCGTATTTTTGTCAAGAACGAATTTGAGAAACGCTTGGCCCAAGCGGCTATCGAACGTCACGAACTGTACTCAGAAGGTTCCTGCTCCGTCCTCGTGTCGATGTACAAATCTTTTTATGAAGCCGAAAAGCGGCATCAGAAATATTTTCTTCGGGCCTCACCTTTCTTGATGGAAGAAATGAAGCATTTTTATTCCGAAGAGGAAAACTTGGTCAACTCCACTTTGGCGGCACGTTTGAACGGTATTTTAGGGCAACCTTTTCCCAAGTTTGGGCTTCCGGAGGACATATCCCTGTATGACTTGAGCGAAAAAGCCATGCGTGCTTTGACGCACCTGACGCCATAAGCCTATGAAGGAGAGGTAGAGCGAACATGAAAATCGTTATTGTGGGACTGGGAGGCGTCGGCGGCATCGTCGGCGGCCGTTTAGCGACGGGCTTGGCTGACGATGACTACGACGTCGTTTTTTGGTGCCGTGGGGAAACTCTCGACGCCGTATCCACGGAGGGACTCCACATTCTAGGACACGACGGGAAAGTGACGGTGCGTCCCGCCTTGGCGACTCACGACGCTCAGCGGGTCGGGGAAGCCGATTTATTGCTCTTCGCGACGAAAAATTATCATTTGGAAGCAGCCGCGCAGGAACTCGCTCCTTTGGCGACGGAAAAGACGACGGTCATTCCGCTACTCAATGGGGTTAGCGCCACGTTCATCCTGGAAAAACACTTTCCAAAAAGCGACGTCCTAGGAGGCTGCGTCTATATCTCCGCTCACGTCGAGAAACCCGGAACCGTGCGACAGGTTGGGACGATGCAGCGCATCTTTTTCGGCAAGAAAGGCATCAGCGAGGCGAACAATCGCCTATGCTATGGTAATATCGAACAGATTCTCAGAAAAAGCGGCGTCAACGTTACACTGACCGATCGGATCGACGTGGAGACGTGGTCGAAATTCGTTTTTCTCTCTCCTTTCGCTGGCGTAACAACGCTTTTTAGACGCAGCATCAGCGAAGCTCTGAGCCACGGGGAAAGTTCCGAGACCGTCAGCAGGATGATCCGCGAACTCGAATCTCTGGCTAGAGCGAAGAACGTAGATCTTCCAGAAAATATTTCGGATATCACCATTGAGAAAGCGCGCGCTTTCGCGCCCCTCACCAAAACATCAATGCAATTGGACCAGGAGAAGGATCGCCCTACCGAACTCGAAGCCTTGATCGGCTATGTCTGCAAGGAGGGTGAGGCTTTGAAGCTTCCCACCCCCACCTACAATACCGTTTACGAGAGTCTCAAAAACATCTGCAGAACGTGAAAAGGCTCCGTTGCGCTTCCATTCGACGCGCAAAAGTTTTTAGAGAGAATCGCCGTCGGAATTATGGTACAATGAAGTCACTAAATCTACGGATTGGAGGCAAGGTCGATGGAGGTTCGTTTCGTTACGCGCGGGACAGAGATCGACGCGGGACTCAAGGAGTACATGGAAGGTAAGGTCTCTAAATTAGAGAAATTTTTCCAGAAAATCTCTCACGCTCAGATTGTTGTCAGTTTTCACAAAGGTAATTATAACGTGGAAACTACAGCCAACGCTAACGGAGTTATTTTACGCGCGGAAGACAACGCGCAAGACCCACGCAGGGCTTTCGACCAAGCGCTCAAAAATCTCGAACGTCAAATTAAACGTCACAACGAGTACCTTAAAGATAAAAGTCAATTTCACAGCGAAGCGGATTTTTCTTTTAGCATCGAGAGCGGCATCGAGAGCATTGTGGATCTGAAGGGGAATGAGGAACGGTCCTCCTACGATCTGACGGTCGAGAAAATCAAGAAGATCAAGAAAATCGCTTTGTACCCCATGGACCCGAAGGAAGCCGTCATGCAGATGGAGCTGGTGGGACACAGTTTTTTTATGTTTCTGAATGGGGAAACAGGCGACGTTAACGTGGTTTACAAGCGTAAGGACGGTAATTACGGACAGTTGGAACCCGTAAAGTAATTATTCTAAACGATTGCGTTTGACTTTTACATGAAGGATGCTTATGATAAGGGCGTGTTTCGAATAGAAGCTCTCGGATTTGTAATTTCAAGTATGAAATGTAAATTGAAATGTAAATTTTGGGGAGGAATGCAATGACTCGAAACCGAGGGAGGTGAATAAATGAGTTACGATGGAACAAAATTGGTCTATTTCGATGGGAAACCGCAGTGGTTGATGCCTGACGGGTCTTTCATCCCGGTTAAGCGTCAAGGTGGAGAGATGTATATGCCGGGTGCCCTTTACCTCAAAGACAAGACTTTAGATGCTCCGCGTTTGATTATGCGATAGTCTGAGAGGAGCGAAGTAGACAGAATTGTGGTCTTTTGCTGAGGGGGCAGACCACCCTTTATCACTGGAAATTCAGGGCGAATGCCCTTAGCTTCGGATATTCCCAGTATAAAGTCGTTCATGAAGGTCGATTCCGAATAAGAATCGGCCTTCATTGTTACGGAGCGTCAATGCAACAAAGAAATGTTGACCGAGGTAAAAGCCTGGGCGCCGGATCTTTTTTCTAATCTTTTTTCCAATCTTTTTTCCAATGTCCTGAACGCATTGAAAAAACTGGACTCCGCTGATGGATGGATTGATTATGATTGATGAATGGATTGTGATTGATGAATGGATTGTGATGGATTAATTGATGGATGGATGGATTACGCGGGACAATCGAACGGATAAAAAAGGCAAAAAAATTGAAACGGAGGATGAACCATGACTACAGAACCGTGGGACGACTACGCTTACACCGCTTTGATCGTTTTTTGCTTTTTGTTGAGGGATGGGAACATCCTGTTGATTCGGCGAGCCAACGAACCTTACAAAGGAGCGATTACCGTGCCTGGAGGACGCAAAAAACGAGGGGAAAACCTGAGAGACGCCTGTGTCCGAGAGATGTTCGAGGAGACCGGTTACGTTCTGAAACACATGGAGTTTGCCGGCATTCTTCACGCCTATGCCTTGGATGGCAATGTGGAGTTTCTCAGCAACTATTTCGTCTGCGCCGACTTTGAAGGAGATCTAAAGAGCTCGGAAGAAGGGGACCTATTATGGGTAGACGTTCAACAAAGTCTATCCTTGCCTGGTATTCACCCCTTCTACGTCCAGTTGCTCCCCGACATATTGAAAAAGAACTTCCCCATCGAGCTATCCGCCGTTGCGGGAAAGATCGTTTGAGCGTGATCGTTTGAACGTGGTGAAGTGGATGTATCCGAGCTGATGTATCTGAGCTTTAGATATACCGCTTCTCCAAGTCCAATAAATATTGTTTGACGGGCAGTCCTCCTCCGTAACCAGTCAAGCTGCCATTGTGCCCTATCACCCGATGGCAGGGAACGATAATAACGATAGGGTTACGATTATTCGCGAACCCCACTGCCCGGTAGGCTTTTGGTTTTCCGATTGAGACGGCAACGTCTTTGTAGCTGCGGGTTTCTCCGGAGGGGATGGATAGCAGGGCCTTCCAGACGGATATTTGAAAATCTGTGCCGTGAAACGCCAGCGACAGATCGAAAGACTTTCTTTTGCCGTCGAAGTATTCCGTAAGCTGCTCCATCGCTGTTCGAATCACGGGGGTTTCGCCCGTCTCGAAGCCTCCAGGAGTTTGTGCTCTGCCGAAAAAAACGTGGGATATAACGCCATTTTCTTCGGCAATCCCGATCTCCCCAACTGGAGAACCGTAAAAAAATATGCTCTTCATCATCATCATTCTTCATCATCGCCATTCTTCATCATCACCATTCTTCATCATCACCATACCATTCCTTTATCAATATATTCAGAGAGGATTTATATCTCGAAATCCGCCACCAGGGGCGTGTGATCGGATGGCTTTTCCCAGGTCCGGGGTTCTCTGTCCACAAAACAGGCCCAAGCCTTTTTCGTTAACACGTCGTTGGCCAAAATATGATCGATTCTCCATCCCACATTGCGCGTCACCGCGTCTTTGACCCGATAGTCAAAAAAGGTGTACTCCCCTTCCTCTGGGTGAAAGCGGCGCAAAATGTCCGAAAGCCCCCAGGAGACCACCCACTGAAACTTCTCTCGGATCTCCCGATGAAAACAGACGTGGTCTCTTTTGTTCTCGGGGTGGGTGACATCAATATCCGTTGGCGCCACGTTCAAGTCTCCGACCCAGGCGAAGGGCAGATCGAGCGTGATCTCCCGATCAAAAAAGGCACGCACTCGCTCCAGAAATCTTTTTTTGAGCGCGTAATCCGCATGGGTGATCTCCTTGCCCTGGGGAACATAAGTGTTTAGAATCGCTATCTTCGAGGTTTTGGCATAAGCGACCCGCGTCGGAAAATCCGGTTCCTCTCTATCCCCGAAGCCAAAACGAACCTCCGGCTCCGAGAATGGAGAAGAAACCCGGCTGATGACGGCCACGCCGTTGTAAGATTTTTCACCACAAAATCGAGCCCGGTATCCCATCGCCTCGAAGGCCGCCGTGGGAAAATCCGCGTCGACGGCCTTCGTCTCCTGTAAAAAGAGCAGGTCCACAGGTGTTCCGGCTTTTTCCAGCATGGATAGCCAACGCTCCAAAACGGGTAGATGGCTGCGAACGGAGTTAACGTTGAACGTGGCGACACGTAGAATCGACTTTGCCGAAGAGTTTTTGACCATGCCGTTGCCTCATGCCTTTCCCCGTTCCCGCTCGCGCAAAACCCGGCGAAGGATTTTCCCCGTCCCGGAAAGGGGGAAATCGTCCACAAACTCCACCTTGCGGGGGACCTTGAAGTGCGCCAATTGCTCTTTGCAATATTTGACGATTTCCAGCTCCGTAACCTTCGCTCCCTCGGTCTTCCGAATGAAGGCCTTTGGGACCTCGCCGTTGACGGGGTGAGGCATCCCCACCACGATGGCCGTCTGAACCGCGGGATGCGCGTGGAGTACCAGCTCCACCTCCTGGGGGTACACGTTGAACCCGCCGACGATGATAATATCCGTCACTCGGTCCAAAACGCGGATGTAGCCGTCTTCTATCCGTACATAATCCCCCGTGTTAAACCAACCGTCCTCGAAACGTTCGGCCGTCAGCTCCGGCGCTCGGAAATAGCCGCTGGTTACGGAAGGGCCGCGCACCCACAGTACGCCCTCGTTCTTATCCGTCCTCTCACCCTTTTCCGTGCGTAAATGCCATTCGTAGCCGCGTAGGAAAGGACCTACCGTCCCGGGATGGTGCTCTTCGTAACTCCGGTTCACTGCTAACACGGGAGAGGTTTCGGTGAGACCATACCCCTCCACGATATCCTTGCCCGTAAGACGGAGTGACTGCTCGTGCATGTTAGCCCCCAAACGGTCCCCTCCAGAGATCATGATCTTGGCGAAGGCAAAAAGGTCTTTGGGAACGCTGTCCCGTTCCATACCCGAAAGAAGATAAGAAAAAATGGTCGGGACGGCGAAAAGAATAGTGGGCTTGCACTCGCGGATTGCCCTCACCGTCTGTTGAGGAGGTAGGAAACCTGGAACGATGACCGCGGACGCGTCTATGACCAAGGGCAGGATCATGGAGACGGTGTAGCCGAAAGAATGGAAATTTGGAAGCACAGTCAAGAAAATATCCCCCGGTTCCAGAGGTCGCACCGCCTCCATGACGGCTGTACAGTTGTCGTAAAGATTGCCGTGGCTTAAAGGCACGGCTTTGGGCAAGCCGGTGGTACCGGACGTAGCGAAGATAACGGCAGTGTCCTGAGTTTCGATGGAGGACGTTTTCCCGTTCAACGTGGGCAGAAGACCCATGGGGGGGCACGTGACACAGGTAAAGCCTTTTTCTTGCAAAACGGCTCCGGCTTCCTCCCGAATCGCGTTGGAGGCGATGACGGCGAATGGCTCGATCAGATCCAGTGTGCCCAACAAGGACGGCATTCCCGACTTGACATTGAGAGGAGAGATTGTCCCACCCAACCGCCAGACGGCTAAAGAAAGAGCTGTGATCATAGGGCAGTTCTGCATTAAAACGCATAATCGCTGCCCTTTTCCAAAACCGGAGGCACGAAGCGACGTCTCGCACTCCCCTACTAGCCTCGAAAAATCCGCTTTGGTGTACCACTGCCCATCCCACCAGAAACAGCGGGCGTTTGCGTCTTTACCCAATCTCTCTTCAATAACCTCTTCAAGCCTTACGGACATATTCACACGCTCCTTATGATGGATTGCATAATCTATATGATGGATTTCTATATGATGGATTGCATAATCTATGTAAAAAAACTATTCGACATTTTTAACTTGTTCCCGCTCACGCAGGACGCGGCGGAGGACCTTTCCCATTCTCGACATGGGCAGGGTTTCGAGAAACTCCACCTTGCGCGGAACTTTATAATGCGCCAAACGCTCTTTACAATAACGGTGAATCTCCGATTCTGTAACTTCCACATTGGGCTTCTTGACGATACAGGCCTTGGGGATCTCGCCGCTGCTCGCGGGTATTCCGATCACCACCACCTGCGCCACCGCCGGGTGCTGGGACAACACGGCTTCCACTTCCTGGGGATACACATTGAAACCGTTCACGATAATGATGTCCGTCACCCGATCCAAGATACGGATGTAACCGTCCTCCACTCGCACATAGTCCCCTGTGTTGAACCACCCATCGTCAAAGCGCTCCTTGTCGCTTTCTGTTCCCCGAAAATATTTTTTCGTTACAGATGGTCCTTTCAGCCACAGGACGCCTTCCCCCGCGGTATCGGACACGAGCTTGCCTCCCTCGTCCAGGAGCCGCCACTGATAGCCGCCCAGGAACTCCCCTACCGTGCCCAAACGGCGACGGGCGTAGCTCCTGTTGAAGGAAACCACAGGGGAACATTCTGTCAGCCCGTAGCCCTCCAGTACGCCAATTCCCAAAAGTTTTTCGACTCTATCCTCCATTTGGATATTGTAGCGGTCGCCTCCGATAATGAGGAGTTTAATCCCCTCCGGCCGCGGCGCGCCCTTTTCAACAAGACCCAGAAGGAGGTTCAGCATCATGGGAACGAGAAGAATCACGTTGGCGGGAGCCTCTTTAATAGCCCTTAGGGTATTGGGCAACGGCAGAAAATTGGGCACGATCACCTGAGAGCCCTTCAAAATCAGAGGCAATATAGTCCCGGCCATATACCCGAAGGCGTGAAAGCTCGGCAAAACGTTTAAAAGAACGTCACCCTCCCGTAGGTCCTCCAAAGTACGAATGCTTTCGCGGCAGTTATTTAGAAGGCTGAGATGACTAACCGGCACCGCTTTGGGCGCGCCGGTGGTTCCCGACGTGGAAAAAATCACCGCGATCTCCCGTTCCTCGTCCAATGCCGGAGAAGTGGCCGCCCTCCCCTGGAACTCAGGCAAGGGCCCCGCGAGAGGGCAGGAGATGTGAAGCCAACCTTGTTCGTCCAAAAGGGTACCCATCTCTTTCCGTGTTTCGTCCCGTGTTTCGTCAGAAAGAACGATGGCAAAGGGCTCTAACAGCGACAAAGTAGCGGCCAGAGAAGGGAGACCGGACTTCGAGTTTAGAGGACAGACTATACCTCCCAATCGCCAGACAGCAAGCGACAGCGCGGCAATCATAGGACTGTTCGGCATCAAGACGGCCAAGCGTTGCCCTTCGGAAAAACCCGCTTCGCGCAAAGTCTCCTCGCTCCTATCGACCAGGTGTTTCAAGAAAAATTGGTTGTACCATTTTCCTTCCCACCAAAAACATTTGTTTTCAGGTGACGTTTCAAGGCATTCGTCGATGACGATATCCAGTCTTTCGGTCACAGTTCTCACTCCTTCGGCGAAGCCAACGGCTTTCATGTTGAGTCAATCATACAACATGATATCTCTCGATCTACCGTAGGATTGCTCCGCAATATCAATAAAAATGCCCCTTCGTTGCGGGAACCCAGCAATCCCATGGCACCCGACGGACACCGCTTACTGCTGCTCCCTTCCGGGCCTAACAGGGTTCACGGGCCTTCGCCGCATAGGACTGAGCCCCCGCATCGAGGGGCACAAAACGATGGTAGTATACAAGGAGAACCTCTTTTTAGCAAGGGTGCGCGACTTAGGGAAAAGGACGTTTTTAGCCAAACAAAGGACCGCCTAAAGGCGACCCCTTGTTGATAGTTTAGTGATAGTTTAGTGATAGTTTAGTCCATCTCGCTTTCCGAAGCGCGCTCGCGGTCTTACTGGAGCTTACTGGAGCTTCAGCGATGCGAAGAACGTTCTTCCATCTCTTTCGATGAGCAACACCACCGATTTGCTCTCTCTTTTGATGGAACCACTCAGTGCCTCGGAATCATTCACCTTTTTACCGTTGACCTCCAATATCAGATCACCTTCCCGGATTCCGGCCAGCCGCGCAGAAGATCTCTCGGCAACATCCACGACTACGAGCCCTTCACTGAGTTCTTTCCTGTTTTCGATCCCGTACTGTCGCCTCAGTTCATCCGTCAGTTTTGAGACGAAAACGCCCACTTTTTCGAGAATATTTTCCTCTGCCTCAGTTTTCTTTGTTCCCTCGGCGGAGATGTCTCGTTCCTCGACGTCGGGGTTTTCACCAAGTTTGGCCGTCACGCTGATGGGCTCGCCTTCACGGATGACCTCCAGTTTCAGAGTCGCGCCAGGCGCCTGAGAACGAACTTTGTTAACGAACCCTTGGACACCTTGAACCGCCTCGCCGTTTACAGTAACAATCACGTCCCCCCGCCGCAAATCCGCCCGCTCGGCTGCGGAGCCCTCAAAGACGTCTCCCACGATGATCCCCGTCTTCACATCGACGCCATAAGCCTCAGAGAACTCGCTGGTCAGATCCTGCACGACAACACCCAGCCATCCGCGTTTGGCTCTGCCGTAGGCTATCAGGTCGTCCATGATTTGCTTGGCCATATCCACGGGGACGGCAAACCCCAGTCCCTGGGCATAGGGCACGATGGCCGTGTTGATGCCGACGACCTTGCCATCAATATTGATCAATGGGCCTCCGCTGTTTCCGGGATTGATGGCCGCATCGGTCTGTAAAAAGCCATCAAAATTGATATCGTTGGTGTGAATGCTGCGGTTCTTGGCGGAGATCACGCCCACCGTCACCGTATGCTCCAGCCCATAAGGGTTGCCAATGGCCACGACCCACTCGCCCACATCAAGGGAATCGGAATCCCCTAGCTCCAAAACAGGCAGGTCCGCGTCCGCCTCGATTTGAACCACCGCCAAGTCAAAGGTGGGGTCCTTGCCCAAGATATTCCCCTCGTAGGTTTTTCCATCTGACAACGTGACCGTGATTTTGTCCGCGCCATCGATCACATGATTATTGGTGAGGATTTTTCCATCCTTGCTCACGACGAACCCCGATCCTCTGCCTCTCATCGGCACGGAACGCGAAAAATCCTCGAATTCCTCGCCAAAAAATTGCCTGAAGAAAGGGTCACCTTGGAAGGGCGACGGTAATCTCGACCGATGCAAAAAATGTTATAATTCCTACACTTTAGTATCCAATCTTCGCGGATTGGATTTCCCGCTTCAAAGAATCCCTCTTCGCCTAAGCTATAAATCGCCTAAGCTATAAATCGCCTAAACTATAAATCGCCTAAACTACAAAGGTTTGTCTAACTCTCCACAGGCTTAAATTCGAGTACACCGAAACCCTACAAATTAAGATAGGATTCTATTAAAGTGGCGCCCGAATTGTTAAGTTTCACTAAAACATTCGGAATTACTTTGTTTTTTGCGTGTTCAAAGAAGTTCGCTACTCTTCTTCGGTTCTCAGAGCTTTCACTCATGAACTCCTCGTACTTTCGTATGAGCGCAGACTATATCTTCATCTCTACATCTCTACAAATCTATAAATCTACAAATCTATAAATCTATAATATAGAGAGCCTACCTTTTCGGGACGCTTATCCCTACTCCCTTCCGGGATAGTCGTTGAACGTTCTCCTTGTTCGGAGCTTCGCTGCTGAAGACCCATTACTAAAGCGTTTAGAGTTGCCTCGTGCGCCATCTCGAAGATTTTTTCTACTTTCGTCACCTTCGCGCCTGAGCTTCTTTCATCTCTACGCTGTGGTTCTTCGAGCTTTAGGGATTGCCAG
>JAIRYN010000005.1 GCA_031267575.1 Synergistaceae bacterium
GGACGATCTTTTCGGTGACCGCGGCGATGCGTTTGATGCCCCCTATGAAAATAAGGCCCGCGACCACGGCCAGGACGGCGCCCACGACCTTGGCGTCGATGCCCCACGCCGTATGGAAAGCGTCGCTGATGGAATTCGCCTGCACCATGTTGCCCATAAAGCCCAGGGCTAAGATGATTGCGACGGAAAAAATCGCCGCCAACCCTTTGGAGAAGACGTTGTTTCCAAGACCCTTGGAGATGTAATAGGCCGGTCCGCCGACGGCTTGGCCGTTTTCATCGGTGGTGCGATACAGCTGAGCCAGACAGGCCTCGGCAAAAATGGTAGCCATGCCGAAAAACGCGGCCAGCCACATCCAGAAAATGGCTCCCGGTCCGCCGGCCAGCAAAGCCGTCACCGCGCCTACCAAGTTTCCCGTCCCCACCTGGGCGGCAATGGCGGTGGCCACGGCCTGGAAAGAGCTCATTCCGTCTTTGTCCGCAGCGGCCCCGAACAGGGAAAAATCGCCAAAAAGGCGTTTGAAGCCCTTGCCGAATTTGAAAACCTGCACTCCCCTCAATTTAAACGTAAAGAAAAGCCCCGTGCCGCAAAGCAGGAGAATCAAACAATACTCTCCCCACAAAAACGAATTGGCCTTTACGATCCAAGCCAGGAGTTGCCCCAAAAAGGGCGAATTTGCCAACGGCTCCATAAAACATCATCCTCCATGATAAATTCAAAATCATCCATGATAAATTCAAAAAGCCATTGATAAATTCAAAAGGCCAATTCAAAAGCTTCTAAGGTTTTTACAGGTTTTTACAGGTCTTTACAGATATCCATATTCCCTCAAAACGGCCATACCCTTTTCCGCGTTACGGGCGGCGAGCTTTACCACCGGGCCGGTGCATCCCATGGCCGACTCGGCGTAGACGCCAGCTTTCCAGAGCGCCCTCACCGCGTTTTCGATCTCCAGCACGTCGACACCGTGGAGTTCTTCGTCCGTGGGCTCCGACGGCGGCGCCTTCACGGCCTCTTCCGCCGTCGCTTTGGGCGTAAGGGCGCCTATTTCCTCGTCCAGTCCCGCCTTTTTCGCGGCGGAGAGCTCGGCAGCCACCTTGCCCGGCAGGCCGCCCGCGACCACCGCCGCCGTGAAGGTCAATGCGCCCGCGATGACCGGCGCGCCCGACGCCCGCGAGATGATGGAGACGACCTTCCCCCATCCTTCGCCGCAGGAAGGTCCGTAGCCCCAGCCCGTGGCCTCGTAGGAACCGCCGGTGTTGAAAGAAGAAAACATTTTTACCATGATATTGCCCGTCAGAGTGTCCGTGACGCAGATATCGACCGCGCCGGCCAAAACGTCGTTGCCGCGCAGCACCGCCCCGCCGTCCTGACGGACGGAAGAGCCGAATTTTACGTCGTAACCCCTTTCCGCCATGCGCGAGAGCGCGCGAAAGACAGGCTGAGCGGTGTCCACGTTCAAGACGCCCACCGTGGGGTTCGCCATGCCCAACGCCTTCGCCGCGGCGATTCCATAGACCGCGTTTCTCAACATGGCCTCGCCCCGGTTCACGGCGGACGTGCCGGTTGTGGACGCCAAAATCATGGCCCGCCCTTTAGCGGGGGTCATGACGCGCCCGATGGTGGTCACTCCCAGGGGAAAGGGAAAATGCAGCGCCACGGCCCCTCCGATCCGTCCCTCCTCGACGGCGTTTTCGAGCTCCGCCGAAATATTGGCCTCGCAATCGTCTGTCTCCATCCAGTCCAGGTCCTCGTAACCGGAAATTTTGGGACCGATCATGACGGGTCGGACATTGCCGTAGGTCTCAACGGCCATTCTCGCGCCCCTCGCCAGTTCTTCGTTTCCGAGTTCGCTGCCGGCAGCCATCAGGCCAACGCGGACCTTGGGGCCGCCGCTTTTCGCCGCGTCGATGATTTCGGCCAAGGATTCGCCGACTAGTTTTTTAATATCGCTCATGCCTCCGCCCTCCTAGGCCAGCTTGCCGGCGATTTCGGAAAGAGCCTCCAGAATCAGGGATTTGACGTCTTCTTTGCTCACAGCACCTGTGAGCCCTCCGGCTGAAGTGCCCTTGGAGGACTCGATCAAGAACGAGGCGCCGTCCGCCAGATTCGTCAATCGCGCCAAGAAAAGGCTTCCCTTGCCGATGATCATGGCGCGTTTCATGGTCCCCGCCTTGATGCTGTCGCAGGCGATGCCGATGAAGGGCACGCCCGACGGAATGTGGCCCTGGGTATGAGCAAAGCCGATGACGCCGTGCTTCTTGATGAAATCGTCCATCTCGCTTTTTTCGATGGCCTTTTTCATGACGGCCAGGGCCGCGGTCATCTTGATGTTCGCGAGAGGGACGTCGCCAGCGCCGGCGGGCAGGGTGATCTCAGGGATCTGGAGCTCGGCCGCGTATTTGTCCACGTCCTTGAAGGAAAGACCTTGGGCGGAAAGGGGCTCGTAAATCAGCGCCGACGTGATGGCCTGAGGGGCCGCGCCCGCTCCCACCGAGTGCTTGCCAAGGGCGTCTAGTCGCATGACGGGATGCGTCCCGTCGTCGGGGACCAGCAGCACGGCGAAGTTCCCCAGGCAGTCCTCCAGGGCGGGAAGCCCCTTCTTGACGTGATCGCGGCTGTTCATGTAGAGCTTCGGAATAGCGCCGCCGGCCAAGACGACGCAGTTTTTCCGCGCGCCGGCCGCCACCTGGGAGGCCCCGGAGATCAGCGCGTTGACGGGCCCGGCACAAAATCCACGAACGTCGCAGCCGGAGGCGTTGACGCAGCCCGCTATTTCAGCCACGGCCTTGGCGAAGTTGCCCCCGGCCCGTTGGTTCATATCTCCCGCTCCTTCCTCGGAGCACTCGATCACGAAGTCGATCTCCTCCGGCTTCGCGGCGCTGTTCTTCAGCAGGTGCAGAAGGGCCAGGACTCCCCCCGCCTTGCAGGCCAGGTTCTCCATAAGGACGTAGGCGAAAAGGCAGTCGTCGATCTCGTGTCCGTTTCGGACGCAGCCCACAACCTTGCCTCCGTAATAGAGGGCCCGGCCCTTTTTATCCTCGATCTCCGTCTCGATCTCGGGCATTTCATGCAAGCCCTTCAGACGGGCGACAATGGATTCGTTCATGACGGGATCTTTCAGAAGTTTCGCCTTGACGTCCTCGCCGAAGGACTTTTCCAGCCAAATCAGATCGAAGACGTCGCATATGGTCATGAGGCCCAAAAATTCATCCTCCGGCATGATCTCGCCGTACTTGCCGTAGCGTTGGGCGTTTGTCAGGTAATTTTCGATCCAGGGGGTCTTTGCCGCCTCGAAGGCTTCGTAGTCGATGCCGCCGATATAGGCCTGGTTCGGCGCGTATCCCGCGGCTTTTTCGTAAGTTTGGGCGTATCGGGGCAGATTTTTTAGAAAGTCGCTTTCGCCCTTGGTCTCGAATTCCACGAAAGGCGTGGAGCCGTAGCGCAGTCCCAGCTCCGGCGTGTGATTCAAACAATAGGAATAGCCTTTGATTCCAACGTTCGACATGAATGTCCTCCCTAAGCGAAGGCCCAGGAACGGCCTGGGCCCACGTCCAATCAGCCGGCCGCGTTCAGTTGGTGAATACGGTCTGCTCTGTTATTTCCGTCTGCAAGGCCTCGAGGGACCTCTCGACGAGATGTCTGCGAATGATTTTTTCCTCTTCCGGGGTTCGGGTCGGGTCGCCGAAGGGATGGGGGATCGCGATAGCCGGAACGATTCTGTTGGCTCCGACGGTCTGCGAGATGGGGACTATGGTACAAACGTGAACTACGGGGAGCTTGCGTTCGATTTCCTTTACCATCGTTGCGCCGCAACGAGTACAAGTTCCTCAGGTCGAGGTCAGGATAACGGCGGTGACCCCATCGGCAACGAGCTTGTCGGCGATTTCGGCGCCGAAGCGCTTGGCGCTGGCTACAGCCGTTCCGTTGCCCACAGTGGCGTAGAATTTGTTGTGGAGCTTCTTGAAGACGCCCTCTTTTTCCATATCACGCAGAACGTCCACAGGCAACACCACGTCCGCGTTTCTATCCGCGTAGGTGGCGTCGTAACCGCCGTGGGCCGTACAATATTTGTCCGCCGTCAGGTCCATGACTCCCGTGATGTCGTACTCTCCGTACTTGCTGGCGCTGGATGCCTCGATGTGGTCGGGGTTTCCTTTGGGACAGATGCCACCCGACGTGACCAGAGCGATGACGGCGTCTTTCATGTCCTTGACGGCGGGTTGGGGATCCACTCGGTCGAAGACGGGCATCTTGTACTCCGTCTCGAAGGGTTCCCCTTTCATTTTCGCCACGAACATCTCCACGCAACGCTCGGCCGCCAGTTTATCGTAAAACTTGTTCTTGCGGATTCCCCGCTCGATGTACCCCTCTTCTGCCGGCGTTCCCACCGCCTCACCTTTTAGGAGTTTTAATAACAGCTTGACCATGACGGGAATCGCTTTTCTCATCCCCACAGCGCTGTTGGGGGTCTCCACAATGTGGAAGGATTTTTTGTAGAGTTCGACGCCGGGGTTTTCTGGGTACATCCCGCTGACTACGGGGATGCCCAGTTGTTTGGATACGGCCTCGCACATCCCGCCGCAAGCTGTGCCGTAGCGCCCGGCGTTGAACGCGGGGCCGGCCACGAAAGCGTCGGGTTCGTATTTTTTGATCATTTCGATGATATCCGCGCTTGCTTTATCCATATTGGAGGCAAAATAGGAGTCGCCACAAACGACGGTCGCCACTACCTGGGCATCCGCCCCCAGCGCTCCCTGTAAAGCCGCGCCAGGTCCTATGGCGCCTTCGCGGATCTCGGGCGCTATATCGGCTTTTTCTTCGCCGCCGATACCCGCAAAGAATTGGTTAATATAATGAACGACACGATAAGCCAACGTTGCTCCCCCCTTTATATCCGGCTTTCTGTCCGGTGTCGCGGGTGCCATTACACATTATGGTTCGCGCGAGAGGCGAACCCTGCTGTTAGTCTCAATAAGTCGCCTCTAGAGAACGTTTTTACTGTACTGTTCACGAATACCCTTGACTGCCGTCGCCAACGCTTCGGGGTCCAGAACCATCTCCATCATACTGATCTGTTCTTCCCACGCCACAGGGTCGCATGCGTCGCGTATCGTTTGGTCGAAAACGTGATATACAGGGAGCCCCAACGGGACTCCGGCGAGAGGACCCGCATAAGTCGGATCACCGTTGCTCACGGTCTCGGCGTAAATCTCCGCGCCTTCGGCGTCGGAGGATCCGAGAATCACGATGCAATCGGTTCCGAACTTCTCGGCAGCGTCTTTGATACGCTGCTGGTTCTGCAAGTCCATCGCTCCTGCGGCGGTTCAGACAAAGCATTCGGTCACCGAAAAAAGAACTTCGGCGCCGCTATCTTTCAAACATGCCTCCATGGCCGGTCCCGGCACGCCGTCGCGCTCGCCGAGAAGCAGTACTTTTTTGCCCGCCAATTTCCCCATGTTTGAACACCTCCTTCAATAAAAATAAATTAGATTTGTTTGTGTTACGTTAATTTGTGTTACGTTAAATGGTATAAGCGCCAAGCTTGGTGTAGCCCAATTCGCTGGTGGCGCCGGTGATGGCCTGAAGCTCGACGGTAATCGAGCCATCGGCGGCCAGAGAACCCTGCCAGCCCCCCGCGATGACGTTGGCTTCTTCCGCGAATCCCAGGACTTTCTCCATGGGCGGCAACACGATGACCTCGTTGGCATTGCCGGCCGTGACACAGGCGTTTCCCTCGACACAGGAATCGGCCAAGGACTGACTCGCTCCGTCCTGTCCAGCGTACTCGTCGGTCAAAAGCGTCGTTTTGATGCCCAAGCGCTCGGCCTTCCAGCAGTTCATGATTAGATCGGCGTCGGGGTTACCAAAACCTTCCTCGGTGATGACAATGCCGTCGAGTCCCAACATGGCTGCCAGTTTTGTAGCGAAACTGGAGCTGCGGCGTTTGTCGGCCAAGGTTACGTTCTCGTTGGTGACGATACAGGTCACGAAGTTAAAGTCTTTGCCATGACGTTTCAGCATGTCGGCGATAACGGGGTTATTCAAGTGAACGTAGCTGCTGTTTTTGTCACAGGCCGAAACACAGTTGCCCGACACGATTGCCCCGTCCATCACTTCGAGGGGCGACACCACGGTGGGCAGGATCTTCTTTACGTCCACGCCATAAAGATACGTGTCGTGCAAAAGTCCCTGAGTCTGAAGCATATAGAGGTAGCCCACCTTGGGCAATCCCGGATGCGCGGTCATGGCCTCTCTGATGTTGGGATGCTCGAAAGCGTCCACTTGGTCGACCTCGAGTCCGGACTCGGCGCAGCATCGCGCCAAATAGGCGGCCGCCTTCAGTCCGGCCATGCGACAGGCGGTTTCGTAGTCGTGTTTGTCCATGGCGGGGTTCGCCGGTTCCAGCAGCAGCACCACGTTGCAGGTCTTCGAATAGGGAGTGTAATCCGCGCCAGGCCCAGACATATCGATGATGCCTTCTTGAAAACGCACGATCTTACCCGCGGTGACGACGGCGGATCCGCTTAACACCACAGTCTTACCCTCTCCGACCGTTTCCACGTCGGAGATCATCCCCGGAAAGACCTGTCCGCCGCCTTCGATTTTCCAGCGCGGTTCAATGACATCTTTTACCGGAACGATACGAATACTTTCTCCAGGCATAGCCAGAGCGACGTCGAGATTTTTACCCAACAGCTCGTCTTCTGAGAGCAGATCAAGCAACTCTCTTTTGTTGACGGTCAACGTTCCCCCGGCGATGCTCGTTTTGTCGCCGAAAGCCAGTTTGTTTACGAACACTCTGTGCAGCTCAAGTCTCAATGCCATTCCTCCTTTCTTGCGTACTCCTTAATCCCAAAACGACCGAATCTCTTGTGCTCTTCGCCTCACGCGATCATGGCCTCGATCTTTTCGGTGATGTTTTCGGCCGTGGCGTCCGTCCCACTCAAGCGGGCCACCTCGGCTCCGCCCTTCCAGAAGAGAATCGTGGGCAAACTCATGACCTTGAAATTAATGGCCACGCGCTTGTTTTGCGAAGTATCCACCTTGCAGAACTTGGCTTTTCCGTCGTACTTCTCCGAGAGTTCCATGAACTTCGGCATCAAAGCCATGCATGGACCGCAAGCGGGCCCCCAGAAATCCACCACTACAGGCAACGCGCTTTCCTTTACTTCCACATCGCAGTTTTCCTTAGTCAAATCAATCGGCATCGTTTTTCACCTCCTTTGGTGTCACGGTTTATGTTTATGAACTCTTGACGGCGACCTCCGGCCACATTTTATATTGCGTCAAACTTTCTCTCATCAACTCGACGTCGATGAAAGCGTAGTCTTGGCGCGTTTCAGCGGGGAATTCGTCGGGCAGAGGCAGTCGTTTTGGGCAATCGCGGTATACGAGAACAGCCTCCTCGATCAACGAAAGCGAATCAAGATCCACGAGGCCGCCTGGAACTCCTCCGTTTTGAACTTCTTCTATCAAAACAGAACGAAAAGGTTGTTGATGAGGGCGAAGGTTACCGCACAAGGGATGAGTCAACAGACGACCGCCCAAATGTATCGCGTCTCGCGCGGCTATGAGTACATCTAAAGAAGACCCATTCACGAAACGCGCCGAAGAAATCAACCGATGCAAACTGGAATTGTTCGTCATCAATACTCTATTGTTCATCATCACATATCCGCTTTGTATTCCAGTTGACGCCGGAATGTTATGATCGAAACGCCTAATGTTTTAGATGCTTTACCTATGCTTAACAATCTATTCATAATTGCATATATTAACATAGCTTTAATCATATTTCAATCGTACTGTTCATACCCTTCTTTCAGGGCTTTATCGTATTGATTATCGTATGTTTTTCCTCCATTAGTCAAGGCGAAAACATCGAAACCCTCGTTCAGAATTGACCTCTGGAAGACTCGCACCAGCTGTCTGCGCGTTTTACTGAATATCGAACTGGGGTGTATTCTGCGATTCGTTTATACTTTAAGATTTGAATCACAAGGAGGTGAACTTGGTGAGAAAAAGAGAAAGTGTTGCGATGATCCTCGCCAGCGGGTATGAGGCGGGGTTGGGTGCTTTGGGGCACTGTTTGGAAAAACCGACTCTCTTTTACGGCGGCGCGCACAGGATAATCGATTTCACGTTGAGTAATTGCATCCACTCGGAAATGGACGCGATAGGCATTCTCCCTCAGCGTTTGAGCGCTGAACTTCACTCGTACATTGGGGATGGCCAAGCGTGGACTCTCGCCAAGGAAGACGGGGGTGTTTTTGTCCTTCCGGCCAAAAAAGGCAAAGACTACACGGACACAGCCGACGCCGTTTATAAAAACATCGATTTTATCGAACGGTTTGGTCCAGATTACGTGTGCGTTTTCCGTAGTGATCACGTTTGCAAGATGGATTACGCGAAAATCCTCGATGTCCACAAGAGAAACGGCGCGGACGCTACGATCGTCTCCACCTCTCCTTGGAAGACGTCCAGATACGGAATGCTGCATGTCGATGAGGAAGGTAAGGTCCTTGGCTTTGAGGTAGACCCCCAGCGAAGGGGAATGAACTTGGCGTCGATGGGCATTTACATCTTCAACTGGGACACGTTGCGGCGACGCCTGGCCACCGGCAACCTCAGCGCGGAATGGGGAGACACTTTGGCTAAAAACGTACTTTCGGCTATGCTCGCGGAGGGCGAAAAAGTGTGTTCTTATCGTTTCGAGGAATATTGGCGGGACCTGGGAACGGTGGAAAGCCTATGGGAATCCAACATGGACCTCCTGCGAGATCCTCCCCTGTTCACCATTCAGGAGGAGGGAAAGGAAGTGTTCAATTCTTCCGGCGTTCAATCCGTTCGTGTGGTCAAAGCGCCTAAAATCGAGCAGAGCATTCTCACCGGCTTGCACGATATTCGCGGCAGGGTTGAACATTCCATCCTTTCGGACTCCGTCGTCGTGGAGGAAGGAGCGGAGATCGTCGACTCGGTTCTTATGCCCAACGTGTACGTGGGGAAGAATACAAAAATCCATAAAGCCGTCGTCGCGCCCAACACGAAATTTATGGACAACGTGGAGATTGGGGTGACGGACGGAGCCGCCGCTTTCGTGTGTGAACATATCTGCGCGAGGGGCGTTTCGGCCATCGCTTCATGGGTTTACGTGGGCGCGGAAACAAAGTTGCGGGGAAACTCCAACATCGAAAAAGAAGCTTTCATCTATGGTTCTTATTTCCACGTTCTGAACCCCGAACGCATCAGCGGGGTATCGTCCTTACCCTCTTTCGAGTTCGCAACGTAACGTCTCGGATAGCAGGCCGCTCATTTAAACAAGAGCGTGAGAAGCAAGAGCATGATGAGAAACAAAAGATTAACATACTCCCACGACTAAAGTTGTGGGAGTCTAAAATCGACAAAGACAGCCGACTGAAACCGATCTTATGTCTTCTCCTGTCTTCTCCTTTAAGAGTGGATGCCCCCACTCTGAGAATATTTACAGCCGCATTAGTATCCTGGTCGTGTTTCGCCCCGCATCTCACGTTGATAAGCCATTAAAGAAGTTTAAGAAGTTTAACATGAAAGTAGACTGAAAGTAGACATATGACAAGAAACCAAATACAAAACAAACGCCGCCGTTGGCGGCGTTACGATTCTCATCCAACGGCTGAAGCCGTTGGATGAGAATCGCTTTATCGTAAGCATTAGGAAACCGCGCACGGCTTCCTGCTTTTGACTCTCTTGTTTTGCGCGCTTTGAAATTGTCGACTATCCTCGGATGAGGCTCAGTACCGACTGGGGAAGTTGGTTAGCCTGAGCTAGGTTACCACTTTCTTGGTGTGAAGTCTGACGGAGGGGAGACGAGACGAACGGCTTCCCCTGCAAGTTCCAAAACAAAGAAACCGTTGGCGTGGGCGAAGTTAGCTACATCAGCGTCGACCTCTCCTCCGGCCATAGCGCCGAGCAAAAATTTTCCCTTTACCTCGGCAGGCGGGTATTTCTTGATAAGTTCCATGCGTTTCATGTGGTGTTCCACGTCGCTTTCTTTGTCCAGCTTTTCCTTCACCTCCACGGCCATTGCGTATGTGCCGTCCGAAAGTAGAATATCGATATCCGTGCGAACGCGATTATTCTCATCATAGAGCTTCACGCGCTGATAGGCTCGCTGGAGGTTGTAGGGATAATCCGCGAACTTTTCCCACAAGCGAGCGGAAATCAGGTTTTCGATCAGCGCGCCAAAAGAATTGTTCAGCCCGCCGATGTTCTTTGAAAGTTTCCCGATTTTCAGGTCCGTTTCTTTCATTTGCCGATCCGTTTCTTTCATCTGCCGATCCGTTTCTTTCATTTGCAGGACAGTTTCTTTCATTTGCCGATCCGTTTCCTGCATACGTTCTCTCAATTGCCGGTCCGTTTCTTTCAATTGCCGGTCCGTTTCTTTCATCTGCAGGGCAGTTTCCTGTATACGTTCTCTCAATTGTCGGTCCGTTTCCTGCATACGTTCTCTCAACTGGCGGTCCGTTTCTTTCATCTGCAGGGCAGTTTCCTGTATCTGTCGGTTGGTTTCCTCTTGCAGTCGTTCAAGCCTATCCAGGCCAAGCCACACCCTTTGAGCGATGGCTTCCCATCCTTGCGATCCTGTTTCTGCCGTGTTTTCCATCTCTTTTGCCTCCCTCATTGGCAGATAAAATACGCTATAATCAAGTATAACATACGCTATGGGCGAAGCGAGCCGTCAGTGTTTTAATGTTTTAATGTTTTAATGTTCAGACGTTCAGAACATTTTGGCCTTGGGTAGGCACGAAAGAAACTGAAAAAGCAGAGAGCCCTACGCGCGCAGCTCCCTGCTTTTGATTCTCTTGTTTTGCGCGCTTTGAAATTGCCGGCTATCCTCGGATGAGGCTCAGTACCGACTGAGGAAGCTGGTTAGCCTGGGCCAGCATGGCCGTGCCGGACTGGGATAAAATCTGTAAACGCGTGAAGTTCAGCATCTCTATGGACATATCCGCGTCGCGGATGCGGCTCTCCGCCGCCGTCAGGTTTGTCCCAGTGGTCGTCAGGTTTGTGACCGTGTGCTCCAGAGAGTTTTGGTACGCGCCGATCTTCGCCCGCTGTGTGGAAACCTTGCCGAGCGCGCTGTCCAGGATGGTGATGGCTCGTCCAGCCGATTCCCTATCCGTCACAATCACCCGCGTGATCCCCAAGGCGTCCGCCGACATGTTCCCGATATCCACGGCCACGTCATCGCCCTCGTTGGCTCCCACCTGGAACACCGTGCTGTTGTCCACCAGGTGTAGGATCGTCTCGTAGGTTTGTGTTTGCTTGATCAGGTCGAACGTGCGCGTGTTTTCGTTCCACTGTACCGTAATGTTCGCCATCGCGTCGAACTCCACATCCACGTTGGGGTGGATCACGCCCACCATAAGATTCCCGGACATCCTCACGCCGCTGGCGATAATGGTGCTGTTGTGCGCGTCATAGGCGGAAACGTTGAAGGAGTTCTCCCTGGCCGCCTGCACCTCGTTCAGGGACAGGGCGTTGATCAGGTCCTCGTCGCCGGAGAACGACAGCTTACCGCCATCACCCGCCACCATGGACCGGATGATCATGGTCCCCATCACGGACTCCACCGTATTGGCTTTCGCGTTTTCAACGAACGTCGCGAAATACGACGCGGCGCTGACCGCGTACTTTGCTTGACCAAGCCCATTGGCAATGGCATCATTCAGTTTGCTCTGGAAAGTGGCCAGAGTGTCCGTGGAGTAGAGCGTGATGGAGGTGTTCTTGCCGTCGCCCTGGGAGATGGTGATGGTTTGGGGGTCGTTCAGCATGAAAACGCCCTGGGAGTTCCAAAATTTCTCCAGATCCCGCAGCGCCACGTCGCTCTTCGCCACCTGCCCGACGTAGCTTGCCTCGAACGAGGCTAGCGAGTTCGCAGTCTTCGGTGGATTATTGTCCTTAAAGTTCTCGTTCGTGGTCAAGACGATGTTGCCCTCGTACACCGTGCCGTTGGCCGTGTTCAGGTAGAAATTGCGGAAGTGGAGTTCTTTATTATTGATACTTGTGGAATCCATGGCAAAACGGAGAGGTTGCTCTGTGACGTAATAAGGCAACGTTGCTCGTGGTTTCGCCCCTGTTCCTGAATCTCTGATGTCCGTATCTTTCCATGCGTAATCCCATTGCGTATTGCTTATTCCGTCAATGATGATCAGTGTATCCGCCGTGGTCGTTGTCGTCACTGACTTTTCCGCAGCCGTGACGTTGTAGACCAACTTGTCTCCGACGCTGAAGAGATTGAATTGCTGATCGGTCATCGTAATATCAAGATCAAAACCAATATCCTCCGCCGCGATATTGTTGTTTATCAGATTAGTAGGATAAGTAGGGGCAGTAGCGCCATTAGCTGAAGTCGTTGGAGGGGTTGCCTGTATGACCACGTCGTTCTGCACGTAGTTTTCGACCGTGCCGTCCGTCTTTAAAACAGAAGAAGTTATCCGCACCGTCATCGTATTGGCGGTTTTGTCGACATGGGTGATCTCCACGAGGACACTGGCGTTGACCTCCGTATTATTGGCTGCCGCGAACACGCCCGTCTTTCCTGTACCCGTAGGATTGCTGTTTTGGTTATATGCCGTAGCTGTTATTGCGTGATCCTCCGGAGTGTACCCCGCGCTGCTGTAGTAGCCCACCAGATGGGTTTTTGCGCCCCTCCCCGCAACATGTGCCGTCGCCGTTATCGTATACGTACCAGCCGGGATGTTGTCTACGCGGAGGTTCTGAACGCCGGCTTGCTGGTTGACACTCTTGTTCATGATGACGTTCTTGTGTTTAATTTTGAAAATGTCAGTTTTTTGGGCCTCGGCCTGGCCAGGGGTGGCGCTCACCGCGATCTTAAAGTTGCCCTCGAAGGCGGCCTTTTGGCCGAACTGGTCCACCTGGCGCAGAGAGCCGCGCACGTAGGCCTTTGTGCTCAGGTCGTTGGAAGACCACAGAGCCGCAGAACTGCCGTCAAGCAGGCGTTTTTTGTTGAATTGCGTGGAGGAGGCGATGCGGCTAATTTCATCTTTTAACTGATCAATCTCCAACTGGATGTACTGACGGTCTTGTTGGGTCAGGGTGTCGTTGGCCGCCTGAACCGCCAATTCTCTCATACGCTGGATGATGCTGTGGGTTTCGCTTAGAGCGCCTTCCGCCGTCTGCAACATCGAAATGCCATCCTGCGCGTTTCGGGTCGCCATGCTCAATCCATTGATCTGGGCGCGCATTTTTTCGGATATAGCCAAGCCCGCCGCGTCGTCCGCCGCGGAGTTGATGCGCAAGCCCGTCGAGAGCGTCTGAATCGATTTTTGCAGACTCTCGTTCGTTTCACTGAGAGAGTTGTAAGCGTAAAGCGCCGGTATATTATGATAAATTCTCATTATATATTAACCTCCTGTCTTCGAGGCATCCTACCTCGTTCGACGTTCGACACAAATAAATCTTTCTTCGACCATCCTGATCCCCATATGCGTTTTTGTGTTGCCTTGCGCCCTGTGCCGGCGCGAATATATCAAAATCCCTTTTTCCAAGCATCACTCCTTTGATAATAATTTGATAATTTGATAATAATTTGATAATAAATAATAAGAATGATAAAAGCCTTTGCTAAAAGACCCGCTCCTCCTATGGAAAACGCCAATGTTGCTATTCACGCTACGATAAGAGCCTATGCTACTCACAAAAAAAGCATCGTCTTTATGAAACCAAAAACCCCTATCATCTGTGAACTTACCTAATAATGGCTATCAAAAGGTAT